>DATBWK010000046.1:0-6177 GCA_036514835.1 Bellilinea sp. | reverse complement strand
GCAGCGGAGATTGGCCAGGAAGCTGGACTGCATTATGTTTACGCCGGCAATCTGCCCGGGCGGGTTGGATCGCTGGAGAACACCTACTGCCCGACCTGCGGCGAAGTGCTGGTGGAACGGCGCGGTTATACCGTCACCGGCTATCACCTATCCTCGATCGGGGCGTGCAACCGATGTGGAACAAAAATCGCCGGCGTTTGGCCCAAAGAACCGCGCACAGTGAAACTCAATGGCATCGGCGTACCGCGGGCGGCGCGCTGGTAAAGCGGCACACTTCGTGTACACTTAAAGACGGGAACCTCCTTCTTATTATTCCGTCCTAGAGGTATGGCATTGGTATCCAAACCTTCCACAAGTATGGCGCATTTTCCTGAAGAGGCGCGTAGTCCCTGGGTAACCTGGCTGACGGTCGCCGCAATCGTTTTGGCTATCGGTTGGGTATTGATTGGTTTGTACCTTTACAACCGCGCCGCCGGGCCGATCGCGGCGGGCATGCAAGTGGGGGATACTCAGGTGGGCGGATTGACGCTCGAGCAAGCCGCAGCGCGCATCGATAACGAGTGGAACCGCGAGCGGGTGCTGTTGATTGGTCACGGAAACCAGATATTTGAGGGTAAACCGTTGGAGTTTGGCCTGTGGGTAGATCCCAACGCCACCGCGCGGAAAGCGTATGAATACGGGCGCGGCGCGCAGCGCTGGTCCGAGATGGCTGCCATGCTGCAAGGCCAGAAACCGCCGGAAATATTGCCGGAAGTGGTATTCAGTCCGGATGTCGCTGCCGAGCAGTTGAATTATTGGGGCATGCTGGTAGAGCAGGAGCCAGGCGCTGCCACGATCGCCTTCGAGAACGGTCAGTGGATAGCTAAACCCGGCATAGACGGGTTGGCATACGATGCCGAGGCGACCCTGAAGGCGTTGGCTGATAACCCGGCGTTGATCTTGCGCAGCGGCTATCTGCCGCTGATCACACGCGCAGTTCCCTCGCCGGTGGACCAATTGCAGCAGAAACTGGTCGAATTACAGGCGCAGCTCGACCGACCGCTGCTGGTACATGCCTACGATCCGATTTCTAATGACACACTGGAATGGAGCGTGCCGCGTGAGGAGTTGTCCTCCTGGTTACTGCCAGTGATGCAGGATGGCGTCTTGACCGTAACCCTGGATGAATCGGGGTTCGGCGACTATATCAACTCGCTGGAAAAGGAAATGACGGACGGTCGCAGTTTCATTTTGCCGGCGGTAGCCTACAACCTGACCGAGCGCTGGGTGAACGGTGAGGCTTATACCGTCATTATTCGCCACCCGCCTACGTTGTATGATGTGCAGGCGGGCGATACGCTGCTCAAGGTCGCTTGGAACAACGGGATTCCATTTTGGATGATCCTGAACGCCAATCCAGGCATGGATATGAATAACCTCCCGGCCGGGCAGGCCATTAACCTGCCATCAAAGAATGATTTGCTGCCCTACCCGGTGGTGGTGGGCAAGCGGCTGGTTTTATCGCTGCCAGATCAACGGCTGCGGGTGTTCGAGAATGGCAACCAGATCAAGGAATTTGTGATTTCCACCGGCATCGACCGGTCACCGACGCAGCCGGGCGTGTTCCAGGTGCAGTCACACGAGCTGGAAGCCTATGCCTCGGTTTGGGATTTGTACATGCCGCACTTTATCGGCATTTATGAGGCCTGGCCGGGGTTTATGAACGGCTTCCACGGATTACCAAAACTGGCCAACGGCACGCGCCTGTGGGGCGGTATTTTAGGCCGGCCAGCCTCGTTTGGCTGCATCATCCTGACGCTGGAAGACGCTGAGTGGCTGTATACCTGGGCGGAAAAAGGCGTGGTGGTCGAAATTAACGGATAGGCTTGGATTATCACCGCGAAGGCAGCCAAAAGAGCAGATTGCCACGGTCGCTTCGCTCCCTCGCAATGACAAGACGATGCGGTGCGCTGCTCTTACAGAGTCCATCGGAAAGCGGCACCCTACGGTGTTCTTCGGAAAGAGGCACCTTTGACGGTCCGCTTAAGGTCACTACGGAGCGATGTAAAAAAAGGCAGGCTTTAGCGGCCTGCCCTTTTTGTCGGTATCTGGGAGGTTACGGTAAAGCCTGGACGGCTTTGATCTGTGCCTGGCGGGCCAGGTCGGTGGCTGAAGCCAGAATGCGCAGCGCTTCTTCCGGGTTGTGGAAGCCCATACTGTTCTCGGCGGCGATGAAGTCCCAACGCAGCTGCGCTGAACGGTGCAGCGCCTGAGCTTCTTCGATCAAGGCTGCGTCCGCGCCAGTTGCGGCAAGGGCGGTTTTGATGGCGTCAATGGCTTCCAGAATGGCATCTTCGCTGGCGAGCATGGTGTCATTCACCTGCTTCTGGATGGTTGCCACCCGTCCGGTGACGTATTCCGAGTCGGTGTGGCAGGCGCCGCAGGCTTGCGCTGGATTGGTCAGCGGGCTGTGGACATCATGCGTTGAGAACTTAACCGACCCGTCGCGCGTGTAGGGCATGTGACAGTCGGCGCAGGCAACGCCGGCAATGAAATGGGTGCTTCCGGCGCTGAACAATTCATAATCCGGATGCTGCATCTTGATCATGGCTGCGCCGCTGTCGGGGTGAGCCCAGTCGCTGAAGTCGTACTCGTTGTAGTAATTTTCGATGGCTTCGATGGAGGTGCCGCCGGCCCACGGGAAGGTCAGGTACTTGCCGTCACCCTTGAAGTAATATTCAACGTGGCAGTTGGCGCAGACGATTGAGCGCATTTCCTGACGGGTGAAGGTAGTCCAATCCTTGCCCTGGGCTTCCAGCGCTTCTTCCAGCGCCGGGTTGGTGACGATCAGGCGCATGGTGTTGGCTTCGTGGCAGTTGGCGCAGCCGATGGGTTCTTCGATGCGGGCGCCTAATTCCGCGAAGGGGGTCTTGTCATAGGCTGCCATGCCCATTTCAGCCCACAGCATGGGGTTGCTGGCGCTTTTGCAGGAGTAGCAGGTGCCGGGAGTTTTCTCGTTGATTCGCGCGGTGCCTTCCACGTCGATGACGGAATTCATGTGACCGCGGTCTTCCTTGTAATCCTTGCTGAAGGGGTAACCGGCAAACAAGCCTACCAACCGCGGATCGACCTCCAGCTTTTGCACCGGATCGGAGCCGCCATAAACCGTACCCGTGTTGTTGGATTCAGTCTTGAGCAGGGTGGTGTACTGGTTGGGGAAATTGACGCCCCATTTTTCGGAATCGGGTTCCATGGCGGCAATTTGCACCAGTGCTGGAACGCCGCGGGTCTCGAGGGGCTGGTTCTTCATGAAAATCAGCAGCAGCACGACCGCCGCTGCCAAAATGACGATAATGACACTCAGGGCGATTGGGAGAATTTTAGAACGGTTCATGGGGAAGGGGTCTCCTCGTATAACTGAATCGATTCGGGATCGTAAATGCCGGTATCCTGATGCGGCAGGATGCTAATGCCGCGCTCGCCATGCGCCACGCTGCGGTGACAGTCAAAGCAGTAACGTTCGGCGTCCATCTGCCCGTCAGCGATGGCGGAAACCGTCTCCGCATGGCAGCGGATGCAATTTTCCTGGATAATCTTGTCGGTTTCTTCCTTGGCTCGGATCGGGTCTGGAATGGTGCCAAACGTAAAATGGCGCACGTGGTTATAGCCGGACTTGGCTTTCATAAAATATTTTGGGATAAAGGCGTGCGGTACGTGACAATCGGTGCAATTTGCCCAGGCCTGATGACTGGCATGGTACCAGCCCTCATAGACCGCATCCATCACATGGCAATTGTTACAGGTGGTGGGATCATCACCCAGATAGGTGGTGAACTCCGTTGTGACCATCCCAACGCCTAGGACGACCGCCAGGGCAATAATCCCGATGATGAGGGGAATTTTCATGCAGCTCCTTTTGTTGGAAATGGGGGCACTTAATCTATTTTAATCTAATTTTTACAATGCTCCTTGACATTAATCAATCAAAAAATTGAGTTTGTGATCTTTGGTGCAATATTCTTTAATCCTATTGACAATAATCAAAGTCGAGATACAATAATACAATAATACAATGATACAATACTGAGGATCTTATGCCCCTGACCGGATTACAAGTTAATTTCCGCTCCGAAACCGCCATTTACACCCAGATTGTCGAACAGGTGCAGATGCAAGTGGTGAACGGGGCATTGAAACCGGGAGATCAACTGCCAACCGTGCGCCAGTTGGCGGCAGAACTGCGCGTCAACTTCAATACCGTAGCACGCGCCTACCGGATTCTGGATGATCTGGGATTAATCTCCACGCAGCAAGGCCGCGGCACGTATATCTGGGAACCTGGCAGCGCCGAAGAAGTTACGGAGCGCCGCCAGAAAACTTTGGAGCAGATCACGCGGCACTATTTGACCGACGCAACCTCGATGGGGTTTACGGTTGATGAAATCCTGGCAGAGTTTGAACAGGAATTGAAGCGCACCACTGTAAAAACTACCGAATCATATCCAATCAAGGAAAACGAATGAAGCCATTAATCCGTATCGTTCTATCCATCGCAGCCATTGCACTGTTGACCAGCTGCGCTCCAGCAGGGGTCAGTTCACCGCTGAGCGACGCGCAGTTGGAGGAGCGGGCGCGCGAATTTGTTGGTCAGCTGGCAGCCGGTCAATTCAAGGAGGCGCGTCAGGACTTCGATATGACGATGAACCTGGCATTAAGCCAGCAGAAATTGGAAGAAACCTGGGCAGCCTTGCAGGACCAGGCCGGCACCTTTGAAAAGCAGGGCGAGGTGCGAATGGAGAGCGAGCCGCCCTACCGCATCGTATTCGTTACCTGCCGTTTTGGTATGGGAGCGCTGGATGTGAGGGTTGTTTTCAACCAGAAGGGCAAAATCAGCGGCCTGTTTTTCCAACCCGCCAAAGACAGCTCAGCCATGGCGCCGGAATATGTGGCGCCTGCCTATGCCGATATCAACACCTTTCAGGAAGAGGAGGTGACCGTGGGCAGCGGAGAGTGGCAGCTGCCGGGAACATTGACACTGCCAACGGGCAGCGGGGTGTATCCGGCGGTGGTGCTGGTGCACGGCTCGGGTCCAAATGACCGTGACGAAACAATTGGTCCAAACCGGTTGTTCAAAGACCTGGCCTGGGGGCTGGCGAGCCGTGGAATCGCGGTGTTGCGCTATGAGAAACGCACGCGCGAACATTCAGACCAGTTTACCGGCGAGGTGCTCAACAACTTGACGCTCAAGGAAGAGGTGATGGATGACGCCCAGGCAGCGGTGACGCTGCTGCAAGCCCGTCCTGAGGTGGATCCCAGCCATATTTATATCATCGGGCACAGTCTGGGCGCCACGGTTGCACCGCGCATCGCGACCCAAAACGATCAGATTGCCGGGCTGGTATTGCTGGCAGGGGCTACCCGTCCGATCGAAGACATGATGCTGGAGCAATCGACGTACCTGGCCAATGCGGATGGCAACATCGATAAAGATGAGGCCAAAGGGCTGGACGACCTGCAAAAAATGGTCGAGCAGGTCAAAGCGTTGCCCGATCAGGAAAAAATTGACCCGGCTGAGATCATTTTAGGCGCCGCGCCGGCCTACTGGCTGGATTTAATAGCTTACAACCCGGTCGCCACGGCGGAGAGCCTGACGCTTCCCATGTTGATTCTGCAGGGCGAACGCGATTACCAGGTCACCATGACCGATTTCGCTGCCTGGAAAGCCGCTCTCGGTGCGCACGAGAACGTGACTCTGAAGAGCTACCCGGCGTTGAATCACCTGTTTATCGCTGGACAAGGGCCTTCGCTGCCGGCAGAGTATCAGATTCTCGGACATGTGGATGCAGCTGTCATCGATGACATTGCTGGCTGGATTCTAAGATAGATCAATCAACCATTTTAATAGATAGAGGAAATCATGGAAAAACAGACGAAAGCGAAGGACTATTTAACCCAGCTGGGTATTAAAGCAGGCCAGATGCCTATCAATATGCGCGTCAGTGCGCTTGGAGTGGCTTTGTTCGTGGTAGTCATGCTGCTGTTGGTGCTTGGCGCGGCTTTGGGAGAAGGTAAAATCGCCACGGGCTGGCTGGTTGCCTACACCATTGTCATGCTGATCATCGGTTTTAGTTTCTTGTACGGCCTGCAGGTTGCTCGGCAATGGGAAAAGGCAGTGGTGTTACGGCTGGGCAAGTTCAA
>DATBWK010000045.1:0-9840 GCA_036514835.1 Bellilinea sp. | reverse complement strand
CTGCATGCCGCGGGCGTAGTCCCACACGAAGATGCCGACGGTACCGCCCGGTTTGACGACCCGCAGCAGCTCTGCCAGCACATCCCTGGGCTCCGGCACAAAATTGAGCATCAAGCCGCAAACCGCCGCATCGATCGAATGCGCCGGCAGCGTCAGCGATTGGGCCAGCCCCACGCTAAAATGCGCCCTTGGGTCGCGGATCGCCTGACGCGCGTGCTCGATAAAGCCTTCGGAGGCATCGACGGCAAAAATTTCCTTGGGCTGGTACTCTTGCAGAATCAAGCCAGACATGGCGCCGGTGCCGCAGCCAAGATCCAACCACACCTGCCGCGGCGGCATATCCAGCCAACCGAGGAATTTTTCCGCCAGCCGGCGGCTCCAGCGCCCCATATAATTTTCGTAGGCCTGCCCGCTGTGCCAGTTCTCAGCCATGACGAAGGCTTTCTCCCGGTCCGCTGACCGGCGCCGCAGAGACCGGCTTTGAAAACCACAGGATCTTTGCCCGGGTGAAAAAACCAACCGATTGGGCAGCTCGCTGCATGACCAGGTTTTCACTGCTGGTGCCGAGCACCGCCATTTGCATGCCGCGCTGCTTGAGCCGGCTCATCGCGGTCAACAGCAGCGCTTTGGCCAATCCGCGCCCTTGAAAATCCGGGTGCACGGCAACCGGGTCGGTGTAACCCTCCTTTAGTCCGCTGCGTTTATTTTCCTCGCGGTGGATGGCGCCCATGCAGTAAGCCGCCAAGCGTCCGTCCGGCGCTGTAACCACCAGATCGAGCTCCGCATCGTAGTCCGGCAGGTGCATCATCACCAGGCGCTCCTTGACGGTCATATTGCGGGTGCCAAAGGCGGCGCGGTGCAGCCTGACGAGCGCTGCCACTTCCGCTTCGCCTGCCATGGGGCGGATGTGA
Organism: Bellilinea sp.; assembly: GCA_036514835.1. GTDB lineage: Bacteria > Chloroflexota > Anaerolineae > Anaerolineales > Anaerolineaceae > Bellilinea. Next base: position 8,929 of record DATBWK010000045.1, on the reverse strand, counting down.
AAACCTTGCGGCAGTTGCGGAGCGGCAATCGGTTCGTCCAGCGGTCGCATCATGTGCAAGGTCCGGATTTCCTGTGGTAGGAAGCCGTTCCTTTCCAGCAAGGCGATGCGTTCGAAATCGTCACCGGCGCAGCTGGCGTCCAGCGAGCCGGAAACAACGCCACCTTGAAAAGTACGCTGTACGCAGACCTCACCCCAGCCCACCATCTGTGACTCGAGCTTGTGCCCGTCGGCTTGCGGCGCCAGCTCAAACAGCAGGTTGAGATAGCGGTCAACGATGGCGAAACCGACCACCTGACCGTCCGCGGCGTGCCAAAGACGGGTATTGTCCTGCACTTCCTTCAGCGCCAGCAGCTCATGCAGGTCAACCATAGCGGGATAAACCGTGCTGCGGGCTGGCGGTCTGACGGCACTCCATAAATCGAGGATGGATTGCAGGTCCTGCGGTCCGGCATACACGCGGCTAACCAGGGTTGTCATTGGCTATTCTCCATAACGGCAGCGGTCAAAGGGTTCGCCCGTGTTAGCCGACCTGGGCTGCCACTGTGTCGACATCCGTCACGAAGGCAAAGCCAAAGCCAAGGTTGAGCAAACTGGCCACATGCATCTCTTCCGTGACGCTGCCGGTGCCATCCGCCAGGAAGAATACGCGGTAATCGCGATAATAGGCGTCGCGCGCGGTCGATTCACAGCACATATTGGTCATAATCCCGGCTACCACCAGTTCTTCCACCTTCAGGCTGCGCAGCACCGTTTCCAGGTCAGTGTTGTAAAAAGCCGAATAGCGGTGCTTGAAAATGACCTTCTCATTGGATTTGGGGGCGATATCCTGGTGGATTTCGCTTTCCGGGCTGCCTTCCAGGCACATGCCTTCCCACCACCAGCCCATGATGCCGGCGTCCAGCTGATCCGGATGATGCACGTGCCGCGTGTAAATGACCGGACGTTTGGCCTGGCGAAAGGCCTGAATCACTTTTTGCAGCTTTGGCAGAATCGCGAGCCCGCCGCAGGTATAGGACGGGGAGGCCGGGTCGAGGAAAAAATACTGCATGTCGATCACCAGCAGCGCGGCTTTCTCTGGCTGCAGCTGCATGGTATGGGTATTGAAGGCTGAAATTTGCTTCAGCCATTCCTCCCCTTTGGCCGAAATCGTATCCGGGGTAACGTAGGGGTCCATTTTGTGCTCCTTCGATGAACGGTGTCCTCAACCAGTAAGGATTATTCCATGAGCAACGTATTGATTTTAATCAAACCTTGCCCAAAGCAGCGCCTGGTAACGTGGATCACTCGAGAATTCATTATACAGGATTAGAAATTGAGAAAAAACAGGTGAAACCAACAGGTTAGCAACCGGATTTTTTGTCCAGTAATTAATTGCGATGGAAATTCATTACACACCTGGCACGGAACCTGTACAATAGGGTATGCGGATGTCGGACAATTAATCGTAGCCTTCACCGTCCATTCGCGACTCTCAGATCGGTACTTTATCCGTAAAAACCGGACAACTTTGGGATGCTCCCATGGGGGATGAAGTCTAGGGCATTCAGTAGAGCAAAACTGCTGGTGCTTTTTCATTTTTAGGCACCGCTGTCAGGGGTTACCGGTTAATCAATCCCATCCAGGCCTTTATTGTCAGGAGCTTCATGCAAGCAATCACCCTTCGTAAACCCATCCGTGCCACAACCTATTTTATCCTGCTGGCGGTGCTGCTCCTGGCGCTGAATATTGGCCTGACCTTTGCGCTGCAGGACAACGAACAGGTGCGTTTGGTAATCATGGACCTGATGTCCCCGGCGATAAATTTACTCTGCACCGCCGCTTTGATTGTTGCCGCCGTAAATTCCGCAAAATTTTCCCGGCGCATGTCGACCGCCTGGGGGGTTATTGCCGCGGCACAGCTGGTCTATACACTGGGAGATATCGCCTGGTCGGTGATTGAGGTAGGGTTTGGCGAAGCGCCATTTCCGTCGTCTGCCGATTGGTTCTACCTGGCGTATTACCCCCTGCTGCTGACCGGCATCCTGCTGCTGCCCGGTCAAAAAACGGGTGCCTTCGCCTGGATCAAAAAGGGACTGGACATGGGCATCGCCATGGTCTCCGCGATCCTGTTGTTTTGGAATTTTCTGATCGGCCCGCTGATTCAGGCGGGCGCCGAAGAACCCATGCTCACCCAGGTTCTCAGCATGGCGTATCCCGTGGGAGATCTGCTGCTGATGTTTGCCCTGCTGGTTTTGCTCTACAACCGGCCAAGTTTTGCCGACACCACCCCCATCGCCCTGCTGACCATCGGCACCCTCAACATGGTAGCGACCGATTCGATCTTTAGCTATCAGTCCTTGATGGGTACCTATGTCAGCGGAAGCTTGCTGGATGTTGGCTGGATTGTTGGTTACCTGCTTACCGGCCTGGCGGGAGTCTGGGTGGCGTTCAACCCGTATGCTGGCGGGACAAAGCCGGCCAAGACCAGTGAGGATCTGAATGAAGAGGCCACCTGGCGGGGATTACATACCTACTTCCCTTATCTGTGGGCTGCTGGCGCGATCGCCCTGCTGGTGATTGCCCGCCAGTTCCCGTTGGCGATGAGTTTTTCGGCGATCGTCACTGGTGTTGGGGCGGTCATCGTACTAATCATCGCCCGCCAAATTATCGCCTTTTTGGAGCACAAGCAGCTGCTTAACCACTTGAATCAAGCTCTGGAGACGGTTCAACAACAGGCGGTTGAACTCAAAGAAACCAACGACCGGCTGCAAATCGAGATCATTGAGCGTAAAAAGGCCGAAGAACAATTATCCTTCGACGCCCTGCATGACGGTCTGACCGGTTTACCCAACCGCGCCCTGTTCCTCGACCGCCTGGGTCACGCTCTGGAATACCTCAAACGGCGCACAGACTTGCGATTCTCGGTGCTGTTTCTCGATCTGGATTACTTCAAAGTAATCAATGACAGCCTGGGTCACCCGGCCGGCGATCAGCTGCTGATTTCGGTGGCCAAACGGCTGAAGACCTGCATGCGCGCCACCGACACGGTAGCCCGCCTGGGTGGGGATGAGTTTGTTATCCTGCTGGATAATATCCAGGACGAAGCCGTCCTGATGTCGATCATCAACCGCATTCAGGAACACCTGCGTCAGCCGCATAATTTTGGCGGGCATGAGGCCTACATCTCCACCAGTATCGGCGTGGTCCCCAACATCCTCGGCTACCAAAAGCCGGACGACATCTTGCGTGATGCGGATATCGCCCTCTACCAGGCCAAAGACACGGGGAAGGCCCGCTTTGTGGTCTTCGATGAGAGTCTGCGCAACCAGGCGATGATCCGCCTGGAACTGGAAAATGATCTGCGCCGGGCAATGAATAACCAGGAATTACGCCTGTGCTATCAACCCATTTACCAACTGGATAGGAAAAAAGGCCAACACATGACGGGATTTGAAGCCCTGCTGCGTTGGGAACATCCGCAACGCGGCATCCTTCTGCCCGCCGATTTTCTGCATATGGCGGAGGAAACTGGATTGATCATCCCGATTGGCCAATGGGTGCTAACCGAAGCCTGTTCGCAACTCAAGGTATGGCACGAACAGTTTCCCGCCGATCGCGCGTTAACCATGAATGTGAATATTTCCGGCATCCAGTTTGCCAAACCCGACTTTGTCGATCAGATCGAACAGGTGCTGTGGGCTACTGGGGTGCGTGCTGATTGTTTGAAACTGGAGATTACTGAAAGTTTGCTGATCGAGAATAAACATTCCGCCAGTGAAATTTTCCGCCGTCTGCGTGAAATAGGTGTTCAATTTCAAATCGATGACTTTGGCACCGGTTATTCGTCCTTAAGCTACCTTCAGCGTTATCCGGTTCACACGATAAAGATCGATAAATCCTTTATCGACGAGATGAAAACCGGCGGCAAGGGCGCCGAACTCATTCGCACCATCGTGCAAATGGCCAAGGAATTGGGCATGGACACCATCGCGGAAGGGGTCGAGACCGAAGAACAGCTGCAATCTTTACGGAACCTGCGCTGTGATTATGTGCAAGGGTTTAAATTATCCCAACCGGTAGACAGCGCTGCTATTACGTCTTTACTAAAAGGATGACGCCCAGCGCTGCCCGGGCAGAGTAAAGAATTTAGGCGCGATTCAGGAAGGACAGGGTGCGATCCCACGCCAGTTCGGCGGCAGCCCGGTCATAGGCATCCGTGCGGTCTGGCTCGGCGAACCAGTGTCCGGTGCCGCTGTAACGGTAAAAAGTGACGGGACGGCCAGCGCTCTTGAGCATTTCTTCCAACCCGTCCACACTGGATGCCGGCTCGTATGGGTCGTTCTCGGCAAAGTGACCCAGGTAAGCTGCTCTGGAATTACTGAAATCTTCGGCGCCGGTTCCGTAATACACCACCACCGATCGGACATGCTCGGGGTCTTCGTTGGAAAGGTCCAGGGCGTAAAAAGCCCCCATTGAAAAACCGATCACAGCCATGCCGCGGTCCGCTGGACCGGTTTGTTCGTCAAGAAAACGGACCGCCTGCGCCAGTTCAACCTTGGTCTGGGGGTAGCCCGCGTCCGTTGTCTTCACCATCGCTTCCGCTTCGGGAATGGTCCGGGCGATTTTGCCATGATACAGGTCTGGCGCAAAGACCACGAAGCCGGCTTGCGTCAGCCGATTGCAGAAGGCCTTGATGGTGTTATTCAGGCCCCACCAGGCGTGCAAGACCAATACACCATGGCCTTTTCCGGAAGGGGGGATAGCCAGGTAGCCGTCGGGTTGAGTAAGTGCCATGATCATCTCCTTGAATGGGTGTACCGATAATGAGGTATTACTGGTAAATTAAAATCGGCAGGCGGGCAGTCGTCAAGGGGTCATTTTACCCATGAACTCACCGCATCCGCTGCGCAATCGGATGATCTTCATTTAACTGCAGTAAATCCCACAGGTTGCCATATAGGTCCGCGAACACCGCCACCATGCCGTAGTCGGCTTTTTTAGGCTCGCGCACAAACGTGATTCCCAACTCGGTCATACGGTTGTAATCCCGCCAAAAATCATCCGTGTTGAGGAATAAGAAGACTCTGCCGCCGCTCTGGTTGCCGATAAATGGCACCTGTTCCGGCTTGGACGCTCGCGCCAGCAGCAGCGTCGTTCCCGTAGACCCCGGCGGTGCGATCACCACCCAGCGCTTGTCCTGTTCGGGTTGGTAGGTGTCCTCGATGAGCGTGAAGTTTAACTTGTTGACATAGAAATCGAGCGCTTCGTCATAATCCCGCACCACCAGTGCGATGTGCACAATCGATTGTTTCATGACTACTCACATTCCTTTTTAACAGTGAATTTGGCACCCGCCGGCTTTACGCTAATCCGCGGCTCGTTTTCTCCTGGATCCACCGGTCGACCTGACTGACAGTTTCATCAAGCGGGATTCCCGTTGTGTCCAATCGATGGATTTCCGGTGTGCCACTGTAAACCTTGAACCATTGATTGAATCGAAGTTGTGCTTTCATGTATGCTGGCTCGTTGGAGCCGCGCCAATTTGGCCGCTGCTGGAGTCGCTCTGCCAGAACGTCATCCGTGCAGACCAAAGCCAGGTAATGAATGGTCGTGAAATACCTTCTTTCCACACAGGCTTCAAGATTTTCGGGTACTCCGGTTCCAGCCCCAAACAGCACCACTGGCCGGCCGGACTGCGAAATGTTTTTGCACACCCGCAGCCAGGTCTCAAAGAAGTCGCGGTAACGGTTCTCAGGGGTATTGAACTCTGGCCGCCACAGGATGTCCGAATCGAGCAGGACGGCCTGAGTCACTTTGCCGACCAAACGCTGGCAAACCGCGGTTTTACCTGCTCCGCTGGCGCCGGACACCATCAGAAGCGGAAGCTGCAGGAAAGGGTGTTTGCAGCCGCACTCCGGGCAGATGGCATATGGGCCGATCGGGTCTATGGTTTTGTCTGCGCGGTAAATGCCGCATTGTGTGCATGTGTTGATCATTGTGCCCTGCCGGCCACCCGGAAGGTGGCGTTATCTATTGGTTTTGGATGGTACCCAGATTAATCTGCCTGGAAAGATCATCTACAATACGAACGGGATAAACATCCTTGTCCGCTGCATATACTCCTGATAGCTGCTGCCGAAAAAGTGGAGACATTCAGCTTCGTCAGCTTTGGCAGTCAAAAATAAAAATCCGGTGGCTGCTGCGGCTAACAGCGCGTTAGTAAAGTCCGGCGACTTAAAGAACACCCCCCAGGCTAACAGGAGTAGAGAACTATACAGCGGGTGGCGGATGTAGTGGTAAATCCCGCTGTTCACAAGCTCCGTGGTTTTTTCAAATGGCAATAGTTCAGGCGCGGAGCCTCTCAGTTTGACGGATTTTCCCCTGGAAATTAATCTGGACAATCCAAATGACAGAGGAATGATCGAAAGGATCAGCAGAAACCACGATACGAGCTGATGCCAGGACCATGGATCCTGAAACCAGAGATCGATATTGCGTACAACCAGGGCAACAATGATTTCCCAGGCGAAGAACCGGTAAAACCCATGCGACCGCGGCGTCCGCAGCGAGGCGCGTGAGATATAGACCAGGATAAAGGTCAACACCACAAAAACGACAAGTTTACCCATTGATAAGGTAAATTATCGCGCTTAATTGCCGAATAGTTTGATCATTTCCAAAGCAATTTTGCTGATGAGGCGGAAAAAGGCAGCCTCCATGCAGTTGGTAGATGAGCGCTTTTACGGTGATACCATTCCAAACCAGCGTGCGCGGCGGCTGGAGCCAAATTCCTGCTTTTCATTTGCCAGGTCGATCGATGGCTCCATGAAGCTGCCCGTGGGAGTTGGTCCCGAGAGGAAGTCCACATCCACCCGTCCCACGCGCTCGTCGCCAAATTCGACGTAGCAGGTGCCCCTGCCATCATAGGCAGCGGGTTCTTTTCCGCCTTTGATCTCTGCCAGAATTGATTCGGCTGTAACCCGCGCCGCGCCTTCAGCGAATACGCCAGCCTTGGGCGTGCCGACGCTGTTGACGTCGCCGATGGCATATACGCCCGCGAAACGCGTTTTGAGGTTCTTTGGGTTGACCGGCACCCAGCCGCCCTCCGTCAGTCCGCTGGCGAGCACCACCTCCGGAACGCGGTGTTTGGGGATGCCGAGGAACAGGTCATAGGGCATCTCACTGCCGTCATCCAAAATGGCAACCTTCCGCACCGGGTCGAGTGCGCGCACCAGGCGGTTCGGCACGAATGAAATCCCGCGTTCGCTGAAGGCAGCAAGAATAGCCCGGGAAGACGCCGGCGATGGGGGTACCGGGACGCCGAAAGGCATCACCAGGCTGATTTCGCAGGCATCGCGAAGACCCCGGCTGCGCAGGTAATCATCCAGCAGCAAGGCCGCTTCGCTTGGGGCTGGCGGGCATTTGAATGGGGTGGACGTTATCCCTACAATCGCGCGTCCCTTGCTGAAGCCTGGGAGCACCTCCCGCAACCGCTCGGCGCCGGCGAACGTGTAAAACTCGTTGCCGCCCTCGCGCAGCCCGGGCGTGGCGTCGATGTCGATGTCGGCACCCAACGCAATCACCAGAATGTCGGCATCATAAACGCCACGCTCGGTTGTAACCCGGCGTGCCGCCGGATCGATGGCAGTGATCGTTTCCTGAACAAAGTGTACCCCCGGCTTGACGATATTCCGGTAAGGCAGGCGTACCGCTTCGGCCGTCTTTCGGCCAAACATAATGTCGAACTTGGAGTAGCCGAAGTAAAACGTATCTTTCCGGTCGATCAATGTCAGATCGAGTTGGTCTCCCAACGCCTCGGAAAGCAGGGTGCTGAGTTCGAGCCCGCCAAAACCGGCTCCAAGAACGACGATGCGAGTTTTCATTTGATGTTCCTCTTTGGCAAAATTGTGTGTGTTGATACCGTATTCTATTTTACGAATACTGTCTTAATAGTAAATAATTCTCACCCGTACGTAAGGGTGATTTTATGCTACTCCGTCAGAACCTCAATTTATTCCCCCTCAAGTGTGTATTGATTAATTAGCCATCCGCCAGGACAAGTGATAGAAATAAGCCCTGTTATGAACAGGGCTTTAGCTTTGTAGGATCTTCTATAATTGGCGCGAGCGCCAGGCAGCAATTTTAGGGTTTTTTAACGGGCAGCTTGGCTTTCTGCTGCTCATCTTTCTTCTTGGACTGCTCCTTCTTCTGCTTGTTGGCCTTTTCTTTGTTTTTCTTGCTACCTTTGTCTCCCATGACATGTCTCCATTTTGGGTAATGTCTCGCCCGGGGCGTGGAACGCCCGGCACGGCAATGATGCATACCATTATAGCTTTATTTTTTGTCAAGGCTTGATGAACACCGCGTGAATGGTAAAATAGGCCCCCGGCGAACCCTAATTTTGATGCGGCGCCCAATCCTGTCACAAATAAATTCAGGACTTGACACTGCCCAGGAAATTCAGTATAGTACGTAGAATATTTGTACTAAATTTACAAATATTGTCAATAATAAACGCAGCAGAACGAAAGTAATGTTTATCGGTTGGAGGTTACGATGCAGCATAATTTGAGCAACACCCCTGAAAATACGCGCGAGGATCCGCGCTGGAAAAAGAAAACCGCGTTATTCCTGTCCAGTCAGAGCCTGTCGATGTTCGGCTCGATGCTGGTGCAGTATGCCATCATCTGGCATGTCACGCTGACCACCCAGTCCGGCTCGATGCTGACGGTTGCCACACTGGTCGGCTTTCTGCCGCAGCTGGTCATTTCGCTTTTCGCCGGCGTCTGGGCGGACCGCCACAACCGTAAATTCCTGATCATCGCCGCCGACGCGCTGACAGCGGTCAGCACGCTGGTACTGGCGTTCTTCTTCCTCTTCGGCTACCAGGAAATCTGGCTGATCTTTGTGGTCTCCGGTATCCGTTCCATTGGCGCGGGCATACAGGG
>DATBWK010000044.1:0-6996 GCA_036514835.1 Bellilinea sp. | reverse complement strand
TCGGGCGGCATCTCAAACCCCTCAAACGTTGATGGCAGCCTATGACCGGGCATTTTCAGCGGCAATCATAGCCTGGGATAGCGTGGCTGAAGACGAATGGGAAAAAGGAGGGCACATTTTTGGAGAAGGTTATTACACACTAACAGAGATTTATCTGAAAGGCTTGCATCACTTCAGAGAACATTCCGACCAAATTCAGCGGTCGTTGTGAGTAGTAGAGGTGCTCACGGCCGCCAAATAGAAATAGTCCACTTATTGGTATATTAAGGAGCGTTCAAATGACTACCATTACCGGTAATTCTCGCTTGTTCAGTTGGAAACCAACCCTCAGGCTGGCCCTGCCATTGGCTGTTCTTGCTCTTCTTGCAACACCGCTTGGACCTTTGGGAGGATTCTGGCGACCTTCCCCAGAAATTCCGGTCGAAAGTGCTACCACACTACAACTTGGTTTATTTTTGGTGTTGAATATCGCCGAGGCATTGACGTTCGGGCTCGGCATCTCATTCCTTGTTTTTGGTTATCCAATGGTGCGAGCCATCCTGCCCGCCTCGCCCGGCCTGACACGCGCTGCTTATCTTTCCGCCGCCTGGGTGATGATCAACTGGTGGATGCATGACAGCCTCCACACCCATGTCGGCATGGCTTTAAGCCGCTTGCTTGCGATGGAGTATGCTTTCCACCTTACCTTAATGATCGCGGGTTTGATTCTGGGATACTTCTTCACCGTCATCTTGCGTACGGAGAAGAATCTCAGGTGATACCAAAGAGCCGCTAAGAATTGAAAATTGATTTCTTCTCTCCCAGGCGGATTCTGATTAACAGCTCATTGGTGTATATCGCCATCGCTGGCATCGGGGCTGGAGTCGCAATTGGAGGACTGGGTGAACTGATGTTGAAAAAATACTCTCCTCGGTTACATTCCACGTAGGCAATAATGGAAAATTTATTAGCATGATTGGCGCGGTTGTGGCAGGGATGGTTGTTGCGATCCGGTAAAAGTCCATAAGCAAATTCTAAGGTGAATGGTTGACGGGTGTAACGCTCATACAGGAGACTTCCGCAAAATGCAAACGTGAATGAAAACCCGGGTGGACGAACGGGTGAACCTGGATTCAGAGAAATCGCATTCCGATGCTGTTTAGGGAAAGACGACGGTTGCCAGCCGCATATACCTATTGAAATGTTATTAATAGAAGGATATAAATGAATGGGGGATAATAAATACGCGGGGCATTGACGGCGGAGGGGAAAATGAAACTGGCGAATTTATTTACCTGGGTTGGCCGCATTTTGGGGATTATTCAACTTGTATTTTTTACCGGGGTCTTGATATTTTTTGCTACTTTAATAAAGCCAGTCTCGGAGGAGACAGCTCCAGCCATATTAATGGTAATGGTCAGCGTTTTCTTCATCACCCTATTCGGTGTTTTTCTTGCTGTAGCCTGGCGCAGACCTCGCCTCGGCGGTGTCCTCTATCTGGTCTTTTGTTCAATAATCGTTATTCTGATGTTCATTTTTCCAAAGTATCGTTTGGGGCGGCTGGATGTAATTGTTTTGCTTCCTGCTTTCCTTACCGGCGCTTTGTTGCTGAACGGCGGCCTGCTCAAGCCCAAAGTAATCAAAACCAGTTAAAAGCATAACCAGGCAGATCATATTAATAGGTTCTGCTGCCTCAGTTTGGCGGGCTTATGCACGCCCTGCTGCAACCCGGTGCGCTTCAGCGGCCTCTACATTACAGCACCACTTCACCTATTCTTTCAGCTTGCCGGCTTCCTCAATATATGCCAGGCTCTGATGGCGGAAATAGGTGTTGTACAGGTCGGCGTAATTACCCCCCAGCGACATTAACCGCTCGTGATTGCCTTCCTCGATGATGCGCCCGTGGTCGATGACCACAATGCGGTCGGCAGCCTTGACCGTGGACAACCGGTGCGCGATCAAAATACTGGTGGTGCGCTGCAGGATCAGGTTGAGCGCCTGTTGAATTTGCCATTCGGTGAACGGATCAATGCTGGCGGTGGCTTCGTCGAGCACAAATATGGCCGGACGCTGCACCAAAACGCGCATCAGCGAAACTAACTGGCGCTGGCCCATCGAAAGGCGTCCGCCGCGCTCGCCGGCCTGGGTTTGCAGGCCGTCCGGCAGGGTCTCCAGCCACTCGCCGCCGCCGATCTGGCTGGCCATGCGTTCGATCTCCGCGGCGGTCACGTCGCCGCAGGCATATTGAATATTCTCAATCACCGTCCCGGAAAACAGGAAAGGTGACTGCGACACAATCCCCAGCTGACGGCGGTAGGTGGGCAGGTCAAAGCTGCGGATATCCCGCCCGTCCACCCGAATCGTGCCGCCCTGAAATTCATAAAATCGCGCCACCAGGCGGGCAATGCTGGATTTCCCTGCGCCGGTGTGCCCCACCAGCGCCAGGTTCTCGCCAGGTTGAATGGTGAGCGAAAAATCGTTGAGTACCGGTTCATTGTCTTTGTATTGGAAAAAGACGTGGTCGAACTCAACCTGCCCGGTCAGGCGCGGGGGATGTACATTGCCGGTCTGCGTCACCGCCGGCTGGGCGTCGACCAGGGCATACACCCGTTCCGCCGCCGACAGGCCGTTCTGAATCTGGGTCCAGAAGGAGGATAGGTTCATGATGGGGTACATGAAGCGGTCATACGACAGGATGAACAGGTACCAGGCTCCGACCGTCACCGCACTCTGCGCTGCGCTGACGCCGCCAAAGTACAGCAGCACGCCCATCATCCAGCCGGACAGCAAATTCATCGCCGGGAAAACGGAGGAAAGCACCAGCCCGCGCCGCACATTGACCTTGTAGGATGTCCAATTGGCGTCGGTGAAGCTGGTATGGATGGCGGTTTCCTGGCGGAAGTTTTTGGCAATGGCAATGCCGCTGACCGTCTCTTTGATGGTCTGGTTAACGTTTGCCATGGCGCGCATGCCCGCCCGCGTCACTTTGCGTGCCAGGCTGCGGTAGCCGATCGCCAGGGCAGCTACGGCTGGAATCACCGCCAGCATGATCAGCGTCAGGCGCCACTCGATCTGAAACAGCACCACCGCCAGAATCATGCCTTCGACAAACTGCGACAGCAGGTCGGTGATCAGTGTGACCAGTTGCCCGAAATCCTGCGTGTCGGTGGTGATGCGCGAGGCGATCTTGCCGGAGGGGAACTCGTCGTAGAAGGATAGATCGTGGTTGGCGGCGGCGGTGAAGGCGTCTGATGCCAGTCGCAGCACCACGCTGGCGACGGCTTGCACGATCAGCCGCCTTGAAATCCAGTTGGCGACCCAAACCAGAACGCCGATCAGCAGCACCAGCCCGCCTATGATCAACGCGGTGCGGGTGTCGAAACCGGCTTCCATCAGGTCCAGACCGCGCGAGACGATGATCGGCATCAACGAGCTGGCGCCGGCGACCACCAGGGTCAACAGCGCCGCCCAGGCTAACTTTCCAATATAAGGTTTGAAGTAAACCGCACTGCGCCGCAATAAAACACGGTCGGAGTATTTGCGGTCGTATTTCTCTGCGTCGAGACCGGTGAAGAAGCCCATAGGGAGGTATTATAACGGACATGTGTCACGTGGAGAAAAGTGGGTCACGTGTCATGTATCACGTGTCACGTCAAAAAATGAACCATGTACGTGGTATCAAGAGGGTAACCGCCTGGCATATTCTCTGAGGATATCAAAATCCCCCGTTCCAAGGAAAACTGACGGGGGATTTTATGATTTATAACTTGTGGGACGGGGTCCATGTCACATAGCGCATGACTCGTGACACGTGACACCGGGCACTTGTGTTACGCCTTGCGTGTGTTCTCTTCGATGTCCATCCAAAGATAGACAACTTCTCCCAGCCACTGCAAAACCGCAAACAGGAACAGCGACACCACCAAAATCATGAACGGGGTGATGAAGGCCTGCACGATCTGCGAGAATGCGATTCCCGGTCCGGCCTGCACGATGCTGGTGATCAGGCTGTAAGAAAGATAACCGAAAATAAGTACGCCGATCGCCAGAATGACCCAAGAGAAAATGCCGGTCATCGTGGAAATGCGGGTAATGCGTGCGGGGCGGTGATAGAGATCAGCTTCGGCGGCGGTCTCTACAGCGGCGACTTCTACAACTTCTGTATCCATTCGGGCTCCTGTGAAATTATTGAAAATGCCAACGGGTCGTACAATATTGAACCTAATTGTATCACTAAGCCGGGAAGTGGGGCGGGCTATCAGCAATTTCTCAGGCGGAACGGGCTTGAAACTTGCACCACAATACTTGCGTGTTGGATGCTATTGTTTCTGTATAATTACCTCATCTTTCCGAACGGTATAAGAGGTAGCTATGGCCAGGGTTCTGGTCGTTGATGACGACCCGGTTCTAAATCAAATGGTGCAGGCGAATATGCGGTTGGCCGGTCACGAGGTGTTCAGCGCCTTGAGCGGACAGGCGGCTTTGCGCGACCTGGAGAGTATCAATCCCGAACTGGTCATCCTGGATGTGATGATGCCCGGTATGACCGGTTTTGAAGTCTGCCGGCGTATGCGGGAAACCACCACCGTGCCGGTGCTGTTTCTTACTGCCCGCGGCGAGGAAGAGGATCTGGTACAGGGATTCGACTCAGGCGGCGACGACTATATGCGCAAGCCATTCTCGCAGCGCGAGCTGGAAGTGCGCGTCCGCGCTTTACTGCAGCGTGCGCAGCGCGCCAACGAGCAGCACGAAACTCAAATTTATATCGATGATCAACTGCAGATCGACCTTGAGGAGTCGACGGTGAAGCGCAACAATAAGGTGGTGCATCTGACACCGACCGAATTCCGCGTGCTGCGCTGCCTGGTGCGCAACCGCGGCAAGGTGTTGACGCATGCCGAGCTGTTGGTGGAGGCCTGGGGGGAGAATTACACGGACGCTATCGCCAGCCTGTCGTTATACGTGCGTTATCTGCGGGAAAAGATCGAGAAAGACCCTTCGAATCCCGAGTATATTCACACCAAATGGGGCATTGGCTACTGGTTCAGCCCGCCGCAAACGGTGGATGTCGGCTAAGCCATTCTGCAGTTAGGGCACGCCGCGCCAGACCTCTGCGTTGGTCTCCACGTCGGTTACCAGCCAGATGCCGCCCTCTGAATCAGCGCCGCCGTCGCGGAAATTCAGGCTGGCCTGTAAAGACCATTCGCCTGAGGGCAGCAGAGCGTAGGCTTGCGTCTGCTCGAGCGCCCAAACCCCGCCTCCGGGCAGGAATACCAGCTTTTGCGTGCCCAATTGGTCCAGCGTGCGCACGATTTCCCAGCCAGAGCCCGCAGGACGCAGCCTAACCTTCTCAACCACCGCACCTTCCAGGTCGGTGACCTGAATCAAAGGCCATAAGCGGCCTTCCAGGTCCAGGGTCAATTCTTCCGTCCAACCATAACGGCGGTCTCTCGCTAAATTGGGCAGGTCGAGTTCTTCCCAATCCGCGGAACCTTTAATGCGCCAGATGGAGCCCAGGGTGACGGCATAAATGGATCCGTCAGAAGCCGCCTGCAGATTGGTGATGCAGGGATTTTCCAGCGGAAAGTCCGCGTCGCTCCAATCCTGCCCGTCGTAGCGCCGTACACTGCCGCCGGTCAAGTGATTCTCGCCGCGCCAGTCGCAGGTGGCAGCCACAGCCTCGCCGGTGTTGGGGTTGACTGCCAGGGAGATGGCGGTTTCGACAAAGGCCTCGCGGGTTCGCCGGATGCCGCTTTCAGTCTGCGTAAATATGCGCCAACGAGTGCCGTCAAAATAGCGCACATCGGTCGAAGTAGCCAGCCACACCTCGCCGGCGCGTCCGTTCACCAGCCGTGAACCGCCCTGCGGCGCGTCAAAGAATGCCGCGTTCAGGATCCAACCCCTGGTGGAATCGTAACTCTGGGTTTGCAGGGTGTCCCACGAGTAAATGGCAGATCCGTTGCGCGGTGTCAGCCAGGCGCGCCCGGCGGCATCGATGCCAAGCAGACGGTCTGGCGTGCGCAGCTGGCGCACCTGGTCGCTGCTCAGGTCAATTTGGATCAACCCGTAGCTGCCGGTGATCAGGGCGCGCTGCCCGGAACGCGGGTAGATAGCGTTGACCAACCCGGGGCTGATGTGGCGCAGCGAGAATTCCACGCGGAATATTCCGCTGTCGGATAGCAGCGGGGTGGGGGTCAGCGTACCACCCGGGGTGACAGTCGGTGTCTGGCTTGGCCCGGCTGTGAGTGTGGTGGTCGGCTCGGGGGTTGAGGTGACGGTTGAAGTGGCGGTGGGGGTGTGGGTGGCGGTTGGGGGCAGGGTAGGGGTAGGCGAATTGACGGGAGTAACCGTGGATGCACAGCCGGCGGCGGTCAGCAGCCAGCCGGCGAGGATCAGCACAGCGAGGGGAGCGCGAAGGGATGGAGGCATAAGCGGGAGATTGTTTCTTCTCATTTTACACTGAATTCCTTCGAGAAATAATGCGTATAGCCATTAAATAACTCCCATTATACTTCCAAAAAACTCAAACCATAATCACCAATCGAGGGTACAGTCCGGGCCACTCCTGTAAGGGCGAGACAAAAAAGAATATTGCACTAGTGCATCACCTTTTAAGCCTCGCCCAGGTTATCGACCCACCTGTCTGGGAACATGCCCTTAAGGGCGAGGCTTAAGTATATGCAGGTGGATTTAATCACGCGATTCTGCCTCGCCCTTACAGGACCGTACCTTCGATGGATGCAGCGCTTCTGGCTGTGGCGCTTCCCGAAAGGACTCCCCCCGTGAAGTTATTTTTGTAAGGGCGAGGCAAAAAAGTATCTTGCACTAGTGCATCACCTTTTAAGCCTCGCCCAACCCTATCGACACTCCGATCCAGGAACGTGCCCTTACAGAAGAGACCTTACCGGAAATTATCTGCCTCGACATTACGCCGGATCGATGATGCAAAGAAAGTTGCCGAATTCTTGATTTGCGCTATTCTTATGGTTATGGCCCCATCCAGAACCGACCTAAAGA
>DATBWK010000043.1:0-2554 GCA_036514835.1 Bellilinea sp. | reverse complement strand
GAGGATGTCGGAACGCCGCAGCACTTGCTGCATGCGTTTGGAAATGCCGGCCAGCACCTGATCACCGGCAGCGTGCCCGAACGTGTCGTTAATTTGCTTGAAATTGTCCACATCGATCATGACGACCGAAAGCGGGCGGTTGTAGCGCTGTGCCTGGTAAAAAGCGCGCTCGGCCAGCTCGAGGAAGTAGCGGCGGTTGGCCAAACCGGTCAGAGTGTCAATAGTGGCGAGACGTTCGAGAGCGGACTGGGCTTGCTTGCGTTCCTCAACCTCGCGCTGCAGTTCAACGTTGCGCAGCTGATAGATTTCGGCATCCTTGCGGGTGTTTTCGACATTGTGGATGATTTCAATGGTCTTCAGGCGGCGGTCAGATTCCTGATCAAAGAGTTGACGCTCGGCGCGGTAGAAGCTCTCAAAATGATCGAGGGCGGCGGCGGTATCCCCCAGCTTTTTGTAGACCTCAGTAAGTTCCGCATGGCAATGGACGACTTCGCTGCGGGACCCGGACTCCTGGGCGGCATCGAGTCCGCGCTGAAGATAAGTTAGCGCCATCTCGAGGCGGCCTTCGCGGGCGTGCAGGGTGCCTATGCGGCGCAGGGCGCGGGCAGCCTCCTGGCGGTGACCGATCTTCTGGGCAACCTCGGCGGTGAGCTGCAGGAAGTTGAGCGCCTGTGCGTAATCTTCCAACTCCAGGTAGAGATCGCCAACCGAGCTGAGTGCTTCGGCTTCACCCGGGTGATATTGGAGTTCCTGGTACATCTCGATGCTGCGCAAGCCATGAGCGCTGGCAAGTTTGATTTGACCGGTCTGACGCAAGGCATTGCAGAGGTTATCGTGGATTTCGGCTTCAAGACGGCGATTACCAGTGCTCTGCGCCAGGTCCAGGGCTTGCTCGAGGTGGGTGAGGGCTTTGGGGGCATCGTCCAGCAGTAAGTACAGGCGGCCAACATTGGAACGGGTGGCTGCCTCGCCGATCTGGTCGCCCAGACTGCGGTAGAGGTTGAGGGCGCGCAAGAGATGCTGCAAGGCTTCGGGGTAGGCGCCAATGACCAGGTAGCCGCCGCCGAGTCCGTTGAGGGCCGTGGCGATCAGGTCATCATCGTCACCGGGGGCGAAACATTCCAGCGATTTGAGGTAGGCGGGAATAGCCTGGTCGTAGGACTCCAGCTGGATGCTGGCGCGAGCCTCCAGCAGGAGGGCGCGCCCGAGAGTGCGGCGGCCTTCCGGTCCGCCAGGGTAATCGGCGGGTGAAAGGTCGGCGAGTTTTGTGAACGCGGTATGGCCATCCGGGGAAGAGGGTGCCAGCATGCTAAGGGCTTGATGGGCCAGCGAGAGGGCATGCTGCGGGTCGGAACCGGAAAAGAGCTCGGCGGTACGCAGGTAGGCGTCGACTTTTTGGGCCAGCGCTTGCTGGCTGAGCGGTCCGGTGCGAATGGTTGGCATTGGCTGGTACATGGGGTTCCCCTCTTTGAGAGCTATGTTGCAAGTGGAGTGCCAGGTAATAGCGTGTCACGCGTCAAGGTTCAGGTGTCAAGAGTAAACAATATGAGGAGAGCACAGCGGAAACATTGAAAAGAATAACTAAATGAGAGGTTACACTTGCCCGACTGCTGGAACAATTCGCGCCAAATCCAATACTCTAGCCGTGAATAGCGGTCAAACTGGAATTGTTTGGGTCCGAAAAACAATCAGAAACAATGCTGAAGCTGCCGGGCCTTTCGGAGTTGATGTGTGAGAAAAGCGCATTCGATTTCGTTTCAGGCAAACGAAAGAAACGAATGGAGAGACCGGCCGGAAAACAGGTTCCAGCGCAGGTGCAATTCTATTGAGGTCAACGAATATAATGTGCAACTCAATAGCGTAATTATAGAATTAATTTTCTATTTTTTCAAGGTGTAATATGCTCATTTTGTCATTTACCTGGCTCAGAGCTTGCATCGTGATCCAGCATCGGTATCCAGACGTTTTAGATATAATCAACCTGGTGATTTTAATAATCGTTTTCCCCCGCTCTCATTCCAACATGAAACTTGACTTGCGATGCCAATATGAGTGAATCTTCTTTAAACCTGCCTGTGATTTGGAAATGGGGCAAGCGGGTTGGCTATAGCGTGCTTGATCAGGGGCTATATTCTGGTTCACACTTCCTGCTCAACCTTTTACTCGCCCGTTGGTTATCACCGGAGGAATACGGCGCTTTCGCTATTTCATTTTCGGTTTATTTGTTTTTGTCGGGATTTAATTACGCTTTCATTTTAGATCCGATGGCTGTATTTGGACCATTAGTGCAAATCTCGCAGCAATCGATTTACGTAAAAAGAACTTTTGTCCTCCAGCTTGGATTGTCTGTCTTTTTATCCCTGATAGTCTGTTTAGTAGGATTAGCTACCAGCAAAACGGTGAGTAGCGCCCTAATTGGAATCGGGTTGAGCTTGCCTTTTCTTCTCTCAGCATTGTTCCTCCGAAATTCATTTTATATCCAATCTGAAACTGAGAAATCAGCCCTAGTCAGTAGTGTATATTTTGTGACCATAATTGGGGCAATCATCGTCAC
>DATBWK010000042.1:0-2943 GCA_036514835.1 Bellilinea sp. | reverse complement strand
CGGTTGATAAGAATGAAAGTAGGGAACGACGAGGGCGTCGTTCCCTACTCTTCGGTATGAGAATGTGAAATTAACAATTACAGCCGGGCGAGGGTACCTTCCCGTACAAGTCTATCCGATGTAAATTTCCACGTGCTGGTCGTTTTCGTCGACCTGGATGAAAAACGGCTCGTCCCGCGAGATCGAGCGGTTGATCTCGCCCAAAACCTCGCCGATGTGCTTTGCGCGCACTTCCTGCGGCAGCCAGCCGGGGTTGGCATTCAATACCCAACTGGCGATGCCCAACGGCAACGGCATGGAGATGCGAATGTTCCGCTGACGGCCATTTTCTTCGTCGGTTACCCGTACGTGCAGCCAACGGGAATTGAGACTGGTTGCCATGCCAAGAATGCCAATAGCGAACGGAATCCAAGACAACCAAAATCCCCAGCCAAAATTGTTCGCCAGCCAGCCCTGCACCATCCAATTGGCGGAAATCAGCGTAAGGATAAGGAATGCGCCAAACAAGATCCAGGAAAAGGTGCGGAATTTTGAAAAATTCGGCAGGTCTGACTGCGAGGTGAATGTCTGGTGAGAGGCTGGCGGCTGAAGGACTTCCACCGCGGGAACCGGATTGCCATAGGCTGGCATCGGCTCTGACACCGGTGGCGAATTTCCATCGACTTCATTTAACAGGCGCAAACCTTCTTCTGGCGTGACCTCACCTGACTCGATTTTCTGTAAGATATCCAGACGGTTGATGTCCATAACAACCCTCACTCCATCGTTTCAATCCATATCAGGCGCAATTACTTGCTGAATTTCCCGTTCAAAGCGTCCAGAAGCTGGTTGGCCTCTTCAGCTGAGATTTTCTTTTCACTGAGCATGTTCAGGATGATCATGCGCTCTTCATCGCTGACACGGGCACGCGGTTCGGGTTGCGCGCCAGGTGCATTGCTGGCGCCACCAGAAGATCTAGACCAAAAATCGCCAATGTTGGGGATGGGCGGAATCGGGGGGATGGGTGGAATCGGCGGAATTTGGAAGCGGTCCAACCGACGCAGCTGTGCTTCGGCGCGGCGTCCGGCAGCCTGAGCTTTGGCCTCTGCCGCGCGCATCTTAGCCTCGATGCGCCGTTGGATACGGTCATTGAAAATGTCCGAAGTCCAATCGGGTGCGTTCTCCTCCACCGGGATGAAATCCTCGGCTACCAGGTCTTCTTCCCAACCGGAGTTAAGGATGTACACATTGCCGCCAGCATGCAGTCGTACCAGCGGTCCGCCAGCGCCGATTGCCACGTTATGACGCCCGGTCACGTAACGCTGCTGCTCGGTCCCGCTCTGAAAAACCACTTTCTCCCCGCCGCTGTGGGCTTCCAGATTGAAGTTGGCATCCTGCGGAATCCAAAGTTTGATATTGCCGCCCGCCAGAGCTTCCAACTCGAGCGGTGAAGCCGGCAGTTTGACCTTGATATTGCCGCCCGCGTGGGCTTTGTCAACCAGCATCACATCCAACAATTTAATGTTGCCGCCCACATTGGATGCGGTCACCTTGCCGGAAGATGACGAACCTTTCAGGTTTCCGCCGATGTTGAGCAGGCGTAAATCGCCGGTAGTGCCGGTAAATTTGCAATGGCCCGAGATATTGACGCAGCTGACTGGGCCGCAAGCCTGAAGGGTCACGCTGCCGCCCACCGATTGGACGGTTACCTCACCCATGACCGCGGAAATCGTCAGCGAACCCTCCACGACGTTGACCTGAAGCCGTGCCTGGATCGGCACTTTGAGCAGCAGGTCTTCCCCACAATAGAAACGCAGCCGGTCTCCCTGAACTTCTGCGCTCAGGGGTTCTCCATTGCGGTTCTGTACTTCGACCGATTCCTGCGACCAACCGCTTACTCTTAAATTGCCGTCGGTGGAGACTTCAATTGTAGGCTCGGCGCTGACCGGAAAGGATTGGGTTGCCATAACGACCTCCTCAGATGCATAACCTGAATATCCTATTTATATTAACCTTTTTTAGCTGTTTGTCAAGAGGTTTTTCAATAATTGTTACGTTATGTTCAATATTATTAATATTTTTAGTTGTTTTATTGAAGTTAGGTTAACTTCAGCGATTTTCATAATTTTTGCCAGGCGCGGCCAGAGGTCATTGACGGGGTATAATGGGTTTTATAGATTTAGTTGGAATAATCCCAAAAACCATTTCAAGGTGGAATTTATGAAGGTCAATTTCACGCCTGTTACCAAGTTTATCGTGTTGATCGCCCTGCTTGCGGCTACCGGCTGTTCCCTGATTCAAGCTCCGCTGATGGAGCCGCGGGTTTTGGAAACCTCGGATCGCGACGCAGTGCTTGAATACGGTCAGCCAGCCAGCGAGAATGTCCTGGCCGGGCTGCTTGCGCGCGATTACAGTCAGTTTTCCCGTGATTTTTCGGGTGAAATGAAAAACGGCATGGATGAAGCCGCCTTCAATGAGCTGCTGACGATGCTGGACAGCAAACTTGGCGTTTTCCAATCCAGCGATCTGGTGACTGTGCTGCAGGATGACAGTTTTTCGACGGTGGTATACCGCCTGACCTACGAAAAAGACAACGAGGTCAGCATGCGTGTGGTGTTCGACCTGGCGGAACCACACCTGATCTCCGGATTATGGTTTGATTCGCCGGAGCTGCGCGGCCCCTAACCCTCCAGCCCTTTGGCCTCGTCCCACCATTGATCCATTTCGGCCAGAGTCATACCGGTCAATTCATGGCCGGTCTCGCGGGCACGTTTTTCGATATAGGCAAAGCGCCGGCGGAACTTGGTATTGGCGGCGCGCAGCGCACTCTCCGCGTCGACTTTATACCAGCGCACCAGGTTGACCACAGCGAATAAGAGATCGCCAAGCTCGCCGGCGCGCTGGTCGTCACCCTCCGCCTGACGGACTTCCTCGATTTCTTCGAACAGCTTTTCATAGACCGGT
>DATBWK010000041.1:0-5679 GCA_036514835.1 Bellilinea sp. | reverse complement strand
CGCTGAGTCGTAAGATCGCGGATGCACAGATTGTGTCACAATGATTTTCTGAACCACCGGCGTCAGTGCCGCGAACATCCCAGATACGTCTTTGTCCTCGGATGCTCCAAATATCAGCACCACCGGTTTGCCAGGCAGATATTCACGCACTGTTTCAGCCAGTTTTTCCGCTGAATCCAGATTATGCGCCGAGTCGATCACAACCATTGGCTTTGCTTGTAATATTTCAAAACGTCCGGGCCAGGAAACTGTCTCAAACCCCTGCTGGATATCGGCCTCACTGATTTTATAACCAGCGACGCGCAGCAGATCGAGGGTACAGTATGCTGTTACTGCGTTCTGCACCTGATGGTCTCCGATCAACGGTAATTTGAACTTTACCACGGGTTCCTGCGGATCAGATTTGGATTTTTCGATAATCTCGATCTCCTGACCAGCGAGTGAATGGGCTTTGACAACCGCCTCATATTTCTGGTCTGCAAATACAATCGGCGCGTCGCGTTCTGCTGCAATCCGTTGCAATACCCTTCTGGCTTCTGGTTTCTGTGCAGAGACGACCACTGGCTTGCCCGGTTTGATGATCCCGCCTTTTTCTGCCGCGATTTTTTCCAGCGTATCGCCCAGGACATTCATATGGTCCATCGATAGCGATGTGATCACCGAGACCAGCGGATCGACAACATTGGTGGCGTCCAGCCGCCCGCCCAGCCCAACTTCGATCACGCCGATGCCGACCTTCTCCTGGGCAAAATGCAGAAATGCCGCCGCGGTGGTTAATTCAAAAGTAGTCAATTTTTCAATTTTTTCCACTTCTGGCTTGAGTTCATCCACAATCTCCGCCAGACGCTGGTGCGAAACCGCCTCATGGTTGACCTGAATCCGCTCGGTAAAATCGATCAGATGCGGCGAAGTGTATAGCCCGACTTTGTAACCGGCGGTCTGCAGTACATTGGCAATCATCGCACTGGTCGAGCCTTTGCCTTTGGTACCGGCTACATGGATCACCGGGTACTGATTTTGCGGGTTGCCTAACGCTGCCATAAGTTCGACCATCCGCCCTAAATCAAATTTCTCCGGCGAATATCGCAGGCTGCGGGTCAGGCTGTAATCAACAAAGCTGTACAAATAATCCAGCGCGCTCTGGTAAGCCGCTTCAATTGGATCCATATGGAAGGCCATCCGGGGTTCTAAACAATGTCCAGAGATTGTAACCAACCGCTTCCCTTTTCGCAAGCTATTGCCCGTTAACCCTCAGGTGAAGGTCATCTTTAGCAGCGCTTGACCGCTCTGGTTGATCATGCGACAATGGATCCGGGGAGAGATAACGTGACTGTCGGAACCCTTACGCTCCACCTTCAATTGCCAGGCTGCACCTCCTTAAAGGAGAAACGCAGCCGCATTAAGCCGGTTTTGACGCGGCTGCACCGCGAATTCAATATTTCGGTTGCCGAAACCAGCCTGAATGACCGCTGGCAAGAAGCCGTATTGATATGCGCTCAGGTCAGCCAGGACTCCGCGTTTCTGCATCGCTCGCTCGAGACAGTCCTTAAATTCACGGAAGAACACTTCCCAGATATCTATATTCTCGAACACCACATCGAAACCTTCTAGACAGGAAAAATAGCATGGATCTTCAACTCACAGGCAAAACCGCGCTGATCGCGGGTTCGAGCCACGGATTGGGGTTCGCGGTTGCCCTGGCGTTAGCCCAGGAAGGCGCCAACCTGACGATCAACAGCCGCCACAAGGACGACGTACTGGAAGCGGCGCACCGAATTCACGCAGCTACCGGTGCAAGAGTACTGGCAGTTGAAGCCAACGTGACCGATCGCGGCGCCGCCGAAAAACTTGTCAGCCAAACGGTGTCCTATTTCGGCAGCCTGGATATCTTGATTACCAATGCCGGCGGTCCGCCTTCCGGTTCCTTCGAAAGTTTTGACGACGATACCTGGCAAAATGCCGTCGAAGCCTCCTTATTGAGCCATGTACGCCTGATCCGGGAGGCCCTGCCGCACCTCCGCAAGTCAGCTGCTCCGGCAGTGTTGACCATGACCTCCTATTCGGTCAAAAAGCCCATCCCCAATTTAATCCTCTCCAACAGCATTCGCTCCGCGACCACCAACTTGACCAAATCGCTGGCAATTGAACTTGGAGCGCAAGGCATTCGCTTTAATTCCATTTTGCCTGGTTGGACTGAAACCGAACGGGTCACCGTGCTTATGAAACACCGCGCAGACGCCAACGGCACTACCATCGAAGAAGAGTTCCAAAAACAGGCCCGAGACATCCCTCTGGGACGCTTCGCGCAGCCTGAGGAATTTGCCCGGGTGGCAGCTTTTCTGGTATCCCCGGCAGCCAGTTACATCAACGGTGTGCTCTTGCCTGTCGACGGCGGCGCTATTCGCGGTGCCTGACATTCCCAAAGCGTAATTCAGATAGAATCGGGTACAATTGGGTCGCCTTATTCGGCATCCCCGCATATCCATTATCGGTAAAGACGGAGAATCAATGTCCTTTGACCATCACAGGCTGCAGC
This sequence comes from Bellilinea sp., assembly GCA_036514835.1. Taxonomy (GTDB): domain Bacteria; phylum Chloroflexota; class Anaerolineae; order Anaerolineales; family Anaerolineaceae; genus Bellilinea. The sequence goes on along the minus strand of DATBWK010000041.1, from coordinate 3,143 downwards.
TGCAGCTGGAGCGCATCTTGCCGACTGTCCAAAAACCTGGACGGTACGTCGGCGGCGAGCTCAACCAGGTCCTAAAACCCTGGGATTCAGTAGAAACCCGTGTTGCACTGGCATTTCCCGATATCTATGACCTTGGATTGCCCAACCTGGGTCTTGCCATTCTGTACCAGGATTTGAATGCCCGACCAGATGTTCTGGCAGAACGGGTTTACTCGCCCTGGACGGACATGGAACTGGCTATGCGCAATAATAGTATTCCCTTATATTCGCTTGAGTCGCACCGCCCGGTGCTAGAATTCGATATTCTTGGCATCACGCTGCCGTACGAGACCCTGTACACCAACGCGCTCAACCTGCTCGATCTGGCTGGCATCCCGCTCCATGCGGCCCAGCGAACGGAGCAGCACCCGTTGGTTATTGCCGGCGGTCATGCCTGCTACAACCCGGAAACCATGGCGGATTTCATAGATGCTTTCGCTATTGGCGAAGGCGAGGAACTGATCCACGATATCGTCATTGTCTATCAGGCCTGGAAACGCAGCGGCAAGCCGCGCGCTGATTTGCTATTGGCGTTGACTCAGGTGTCCGGTGTGTATGTTCCCTCGCTTTACCAGCCGGGTTACACGGACGATGGCCTGTTTACAGGCCTGACGCCTCTTCATCCGCTGGCTCCCAGGAAAATCACCAAGCGCATTGTCGCCCAATTGCCGTCCCCGCCCACCCGTTTCATCGTGCCCTCGATCGACGTTGTGCACAACCGGGTAGCGGTGGAGATCATGCGCGGCTGTACCCGCGGCTGCCGCTTCTGTCACGCTGGCATGGTCAACCGACCGGTGCGCGAACGGCCGGTGGCAGAGATCCTGACAGCCATTCAGACCGCCTTAAAAGAGACCGGCTACGAGGAAGTTGCCCTCCTTTCGCTGTCATCCTCTGACTATACGCAAATTGTTGATCTGGTCGACAAGATCAGCAAGCATGCCAGCGAAAATCATCTGACCATTTCCGTGCCTTCCCTGCGCATTGAATCATTTTCGATCGACCTCATGGACAAATTGAAAGGTTCGCGTCAGGGCGGCTTTACCCTGGCTCCCGAAGCCGCTACCGACCGCATGCGCGCCACCATCAACAAACCCATTGCCGCCGAGCAGCTGCTGGAAACCGCCCGCGCCATTTACTCGCGCGGCTGGTCCACCATCAAGTTGTATTTCATGATCGGTCATCCATCAGAGACCATGGAAGACGTGCAAGCCATCGCCGACTTGTGCCAGGCGGTGCTTAGCGAAGGGCGCAAAATCATCGGCAAGCGTGCGAGTCTGCATGCCGGGGTCAGCACTTTTGTGCCTAAACCGCACACCCCCTTCCAATGGGCGCCCTGCGACACGCCCGAACAAATGCAAGCTAAACAGGAATTGCTGCGTCGTGAGCTGCGAGGCCCTGGTCTGAAAATGACCTGGACCAGTCCAAAAGATACACTGCTGGAAGCCTGGCTTTCCCGCGGCGACCGGCGTATGGGGCAAGTGATTTTCAATGCCTGGCAAAACGGCGCCAAATTCGATGCCTGGCAGGATCAATACCGATACGACATCTGGCAAGCCGCGTTCGAAGCGGCGGGGGTTGACCCGGCCTTCTACACTCACCGGCAGCGCGCTGAGGATGAAATCTTCCCCTGGGATCATATCAACCCGGGTGTTCGCAAAGCATTCCTGCTCGGTGAATATCGCGCCAGCCGTGAGCAAATTTTCCGCTCCGATTGCCGCGACAGCTGCTTTGGATGTGGTATCCTGCCGACCTTCGCTGAAATACGTCGTGAAAACCCTGGCAAGCACTGGATGTGCCCAGAAGTCCCTATTCGCAAAGTTAAAAAGCCGTTGGAAGCGGTGATTTCATGATACGCTGCCGCATGACTTATCAAAAAACTGAGGCGCTGCGCTATACCGGTAACCTGGATCTGCAAAAGATTTGGGAGCGTTTTCTGCGGCGTGCTGACCTGCCGGTGGCTTACTCACAGGGATTCCACCCGCAACCGCGCATCCAACAAGCCGCCCCTTTGCCTTTGGGATTCCTCTCGCGGGCTGAATTGGCCGATATCTATTTGGATGACGATTCGCTGGCTCCATCGGATGTGGTCACAGCACTGGATGCCATGCCCTACCCGGGGATAGAGATAAGCAATGTGGAATTGGTTGATTTGAGCCTGCCCAGCCTGGCAACCCGTGTGCTCTCATCCGAATACCTGGCGGAATTTTTTGACCCAATAGATATTGGCGAGCTGACGGACAGGGTTACGAAACTGCTTGCCGCGCCTAGCCTGAATCGCACACGGCGCGACAAAGCCTATGACCTGCGTCCATTGATCGAATCACTGGAAGTCATGACCTCTGATTTTGGTCCTGCCTTGAAGATGGTTCTGGCTGCCCGCCAGAGTGCCACCGGTCGACCGGAAGAGGTGCTGGCGGCATTGGGATTTAGCCCCTTCGACGCCCGCTATACTCGGACCCGGATTATACTGGCTGACTGAAACGATCCGCCATGTCCGCTACCGAATCCACCGCCAGGAACAATTACCGCTTCTACTTGTGCAGCAATCCCAATTGCACACTGCGGTTTCCGGCGCCCATTCTATTGGATTCGGATTCCCTGCCTTGCCCGCGCTGCCAGTCGCCCGCCCGTCCCATCCCCACACCGGAAGAAGTAGCTGACCACAATCCGCGTCAGGAACGCTCTCTGGATGTCCCGCACCTCGAGGTGCTGCTCGACAATATCCGCTCAACCTTCAATGTCGGCGCAATGTTGCGCACCGCCGATGGCGCTGGCGTTAGCCATGTTCACCTGGCTGGCATAACCCCGCTGCCCACCCATGCGAAAATTGCCAAGGTCGCGCTTGGGGCAGAATTTGCCGTACCATGGACGCATCACACCAATGGCTTGAACGCCGTCCAGGAATGCAAAGATCGCGGGCTGCAAATCCTCGGGCTGGAAATTCAGCCGGATGCGATCTCGATTTTCGATGCCGCCTCAACACTGCTGGATCAGCCAACGTTATTGGTCGTCGGTAACGAGGTGACCGGCATTGACCCCGGCATTCAGGAGTTATGCGACCGGATCATTTGGATCCCTATGCAAGGCTATAAAAGGTCTCTGAA
>DATBWK010000040.1:0-2130 GCA_036514835.1 Bellilinea sp. | reverse complement strand
CACCTGCATCGCGCCGACTGCTACAAGGTCATTGAAAGCGAAAATCGCGTCAACCTCCGGCAGGCGTTTGAGTAAGGCTGCGGCTGCAGCAGCCGCGAAACGCCATAACTTCCTTAAGCCGAGTCGCGGATAAACAACTCGGGTTCGATCTGATAGGCAGCCGGCAATCCTTCGCCATTGATGATGTCTAGCAGCGCACGCAGCGCCAGCCGGCCAATGTGGGTCAACGCCACGTGCATGGTCGTGAGTTGCGGACGGATGATGGTTGCCAGAGGAATATCATCCACCCCGATAATGGCTACATCTTCCGGCACCCTTTTGCCCATTTCCTGGCACACCTGCATCGCGCCGACTGCCACCAGGTCATTGAAAGCGAAAATTGCGTCAACTTCCGGCAGGCGTTTGAGTAAGGCTGCGGCTGCAGCGCGCCCGCCTTCGGTGGTCGGTTGGGCGTTTTCCAGCAGCTGTGCATTAAATGGAATATCAGCGGAAATTAACCCGGCTTTATAACCTTCCAGACGGCGTTGGTTCGAGAAAGAATTCTCCGGCCCGCCCAGATAGGCGATTTTCTTCCGCCCAAGGTCTTTAAAATGCTGCAGCACACGCTGGGCGCTGCGATGGTCGTTGACATTGATCGTGATCAGGTTGGATTGCGACGTCTTGAGTTCGCGGTTCACCAGGACAATGGCAGGAAAACGCTGGATTTGGTATTCCAGAGCTTCTTCCGTCAGGCGCGAACTGCAAATAATGACCCCATCGATGCCCTTCTGCCACAGGGTATCCAGCACCGCGGCTTCGCGCACATCATCCTCATTGGTATTGACCAGAAAAATGTTGTATTGATTTTCGAAAGCAGCATCTTCCACCCCTCGAGCAATCTGGGCGAAGAACGGATTGGTGATATCCGGCACCACCAGCCCGATGGTGGTCGTCTGCTGGGTCGCCAGTCCGCGGGCGAAAGTATTGGGGCGGTACCCCATCTCCTCCGCCAGGTCGAGAATGTGCTGACGCAGCTCATCGCTCAACCCGGGTTTGTTATTAATCGCCCGCGACACGGTCATCATAGAGACCCTGGCAGCTTTGGCAATGTCGGCTAGCGTCGTTCGTTTAATCATTAAGAAATCCAGTAATTAGTTGGGAGGAATATTGTTGCGCGTGTAAAAAGTGGTATAATATTTCTACGTTAGCGCTAACTCAATTCCTATTTTAGCAAACAATACCCCCAATTGTCAACCAACTCTTTGCAATCCAGAAACCGATCCAGGCGGGGCATCGCCAATCTCAATGAGAGGGAACCATGAATGCAGATATCATCAAGGCCTATGATTTCAGCGGTCAGACCATAGTCATCACCGGCGGCGCCGGCATTTTAGGCGGGGAAATGGCCCGGGCATTGGTCGAATGCGGCGCCAATGTTGCCATTCTGGATTTCAACCTGCCGGCTGCCCAGAAGATAGTGGAAACACTTTCGTCCATTCAAGGCGGCGGGAAGGCGATCGCCGTGCAGGGCAATGTGCTGGATAAAGGCTCCATTCAGGCGGCTGTGGATTTTGTACTGGCTGAATTTGGCCAAATTGACGGTCTGATCAATGCTGCTGGCGGCAACAAACCGGATGCCACCACCTCCGCTGACAAATCCTTCTTCGACCTGGATGAAAGCGCCATCCGCTGGGTTTTTGACCTGAATCTACTCGGTACCATTGTCCCCTCGCAGATCATTGGCAAGCACATGGTTGACCGCGGTCAGGGCGTCATCCTCAACGTCTCCTCCATGAACGCCTTCCGTCCGTTGACCCGCATCCCGGCCTACTCGGCTGCCAAAGCCGGCGCCAGCAACTTTACCCAGTGGCTGGCGGTGCATATGGCGCAGGAATATTCGCCAAAGATCCGCGTCAATGCCATTGCACCGGGCTTCTTCCTGACGGACCAGAACCGTTTCCTGATGACCGAAAAAACCAGCGGTGAACTGACCCCGCGCGGCAAAAAGGTGCTGGATCACACGCCCATGGCGCGGTTCGGCAGCCCGGAAGACCTCAACGGCACCGTGCTGTGGCTGCTGTCGCCGGCATCCTCCTTTGTGACCGGCATCATCGTCCCGGTGGACGGCGGTTTCTCGGCTTACAGCGGCGT
>DATBWK010000039.1:0-5871 GCA_036514835.1 Bellilinea sp. | reverse complement strand
GCGCACTGCTGCCGGCTTTTTTACCGGGCAGTACGCCGTTTGGCATTGGCACCAACGCCTATCTCCAGGTATTGCCGCAATTGCTGCGTCCGAACAGCCTGATCTGGATTCGCGCCTGTAACGCAATTTTGGCGCTGCTGGCCAGTCTGCTGTTGGCATACTGGATGCGGATTGGGTTGCGCATAAAATATGCCTGGCTGCTGCCGCTGCTGCTGGCAGGTGTTCCGGCGTGGTTCACTTTTGCCCGCAGCGGTTTGGATATTACCCTGGCAGTCAGCCTGTTGACCGCGACATTGGCCTGTTACGGCTTATACCGCGCCGGGCGTGAGCGTTGGATTTTTGCCGCGGTGGCTTTGGCCTGGCTCGGTTTTTACGCCCACCCGGTGGTACGCCTGGCAGTGCCCACAGCGGTGGTCCTGCTGACGGCGGTCGATTGGCGCTACCATTGGTCACGGCGGCGGGTGCTGATTAAGGCGCTGATTTTGGCAGCGGTCATGGCTATACCACTGGTCATTTTTCTGCTGCGGCACCCGGGCGGTATGGCTCAAGAGCTGGCTGCCGCCGGCAGTTATTTGGTCAGCGATGCGAGCGGGTGGCAAAAAGCGGGCAAATTCGTTCTGGCACTGCTGCAGGCGGTCAACCCTTTCCACTGGCTGCTGGTTGACCCGAATCTTGCAGCAGAATACCGCACCGGGCCGTACCCGCCGCTGCCCATCCTGTTGTTTCCGTTTGTTGTCCTGGGCGGGTGGCAGGCGGCTAAACGGAGCAACCAGGCAGAATACCGCCTGTTATGGGTTGGGCTGCTGGCCGCGGCCGTGGGCGCTGCTCCTTTCGGCGGGACGCTGCCTGGCAGCCTGCTGGCGGTGCCGTTACTGGCGGGACTGGCAATGGTTGGTCTGGGGGTCGCGTTGGATTGGCTGCAGCGCAAATGGAAACGATTGCCAGACTGGCTTTCTGTCGCGGCGCTGCTTTCAGCGTTGAGCGCTGGCAGCCTGCTGCTGTTGGTCAGCGCACTCAACCCCGGACCGCGCTGGCAGCTAGATTATGGCCGCGAAGGCCTGCAATACGGCGCGCCGCAGATTTATGCCGCAGCCAGCGAGTATATTGCCAGTCACCCGGAGCGCAGCGTGTTGGTCTGGCCGGAGTGGTCCAGTGATCCGGAAGCGCTGCGCCGCTTCTTTTCCCCTGGGCTGAGGGAAAAGGTTAACTCCGGCATGCTGGATACTTATCTGTACCAGCGCGAGCCGGGTATCGAGCAGCTGGCCTTTGTGCTGCCCGATGATCAATACCAGGCGGCGATGGCATCCGGCAAGTTTTATACGACCACGGTGGAAAGCATTGCTTATCCTGACGGTCATGCGGCGTTTCACCTGGTGGAACTGGTTTACACTCCACAGTTCGAGGCAGTGGTGGCAACTGAGACCGAGCAGCGGCACGCGCTGGTCAGAGCGCTGGTGACAATAGACGGTGAAACGGTCACCGTGCTGCATACCGCTCTGGATATTGGCGCGCCGGTCAACCTGTTCGATGGTCAAAACGCCAGCCTGGTGCGCAGCGCAGCAGCCAACCCGCTGGTGATCGAGCTGCACTTTTCTGCGCCGCGATCAATTCGGGGTGTTACGCTTGACCTGGGCGCTGAGCCGATCACGGTCACAGTAGCGGCGACGCTCGGAGATGGGTCTACCCGAGCTTACACCCAAAACTCCGCTGCCAGCGACGGGATGAAGCCGACGCGGATCGAATTTGAGGGCAGCCTGCAGGTGGAAAAACTGCGGCTGGAAGTGCTGGATGACAGCGTTGGCGACCCGGCGCACGTGCACCTGTGGGAGATAACACTGCACGAGTGAAGCGCATCGGCGGCTGACCACCCTGGCGTAAAAATTGCACCATTCCTCAGGCAGCGGGGAATTCTTTCATTCTATATTTTTGCCCCGCGAGCCCGAGGTGTCAACATGGCTGAGCTCAACAATGGGCGGGAAGGCGACCTTTACCTGGGGGTAACGTTCGACCTGCATCACAAGGTATTGCCGCAGGGTATTGTCGCTCGCAACCATGTGAACATGAATAGCGACCTTGGCCTGTTATGGGCAGCGGTCTGCTTTTGGGTCGGAACCAGGCCGATCTATACCCAGGATATCCTGCTGCATGCTGACGATATCCGCCGCTTTTCCGACCAGATGCTGCAGGTGATCGAGACCCCGGCGCGTCCATTTGGCTGGCCCAAAGAGTACCGCACCAGCACCGGACTTGAGCGCGAATTGAGTCTGAATTTCACCAGTCCCGAACTGATTTGCCGCGTACGGCAGAGCGTTTATTTGGCGGAAAGCAATTTTAGGAGTTTTGATGTCTCACCCCACGATGCCAGCGAATCGGCAGTCAAGCAGGCGCTGGCGGAAGTGTTTAATGCTGAACCGGACAGTGATTTTGTGCACGCGCAATACAAGTCGCTGACCGAGGTCTCGACCAGTTACGAAGTGCTGGTGGTGATCGAGGCGGGCATTGGGCGCGGATCGCCGACGGTGCGGGGTGAAGGCCCCGCCATGTTCCTCGAGCCGGACCAGGAGCGGCTGCAGTGTTTCATCCGTGATTTGCGCTCTGAAGCTGAAATTGGACTGCTGTTTGGCTGATCTCACAGGCTTCTTCAACTAAAAACCCGCCAAACGTCAACCGATGAATGGATAACCCTCAATAGTCTTTCCCATCAGGGAATGTTACAATAATCGGGTCGACCATTTTCCGTGGAGGGACAATTTGAAACCTGTGATCAAGATTGCCATACCGATGGCTGGTCTGGGCACCCGCATGCGCCCGCACACCTGGAGCAAGGCCAGGCCATTGATCGCATTGGCGGGCAAGACGGTTTTGGATTACGTATTAGAGCAATTCGAGACGCTGCCCGACTCGCTGGAGCGCGAATATATCTTCATCGTCAGCCCCAACCAGGTGGAACAGATCCAAAACCATATGCAGGAGCGTCACCCTGAAAAACGGGTTAATTATGCCGTTCAAGAGGTGATGCGCGGCCAGTCGGATGCACTCTATCTGGCAAAAGAGTACTTAAGCGGCCCGCTGCTGATTTCTTATTCCGACACAATGATTGAGACCGACCTGTCTGCCATCGCCAGTGAAGGGGCAGATGCGCTGGCCTGGGTGCGCCCGGTCGAAGACCCGCGCCGTTTTGGCGTAGCACAGGTGAACAGCGATGGCTGGGTCAACCGCCTGGTGGAAAAACCCGAATCGATGGACAATAAACTGGCACTGGTCGGGTTTTATTATTTTAAACACAGCGAAAAATTGGTGGCAGCCATCGAAGAACAGGTGCGCCGCAACTTGACGGTCAAAGATGAGTTTTTCCTGGTGGATGCCATTAACATCCTGCTGGAAAATGGAACAAAAATGCGCACGCGGTCCGTCGATATCTGGCTGGATGCCGGCATTCCAGATGCGCTGTTGGAGACCAACCGCTACCTGCTGACAAACCGGATGGATAATTCGTCCGAGAATGCCTCGCTGGAGGGTGTTACCATCATCCCGCCGGTATATATTCACCCCAGCGCGACGATCAAATCCTCGGTAATTGGTCCGTATGTATCCGTCGGCCAAAATTGCGAAATCGAACGGGCGGTCATCTCCAACTCGATTCTGGAGGACAATGTCAGTCTGTCTGAAAGCGTATTGACCGGCAGCTTGCTTGGCAGGGACGTGCGGGTTGAGGGCAAGGCTGAAACGCTCAGCCTTGGAGATAATGCGTGGATGAAGAAGTAAGCATCCATGTCGAATGCCATTCGGGCTACGAATACGCCGAACGGCCGACCGCATTGGTGCTGGACGGCCAGCGGTTCGAGATCGACGTGGTGGAAGACCGGTGGCGCATCCCGGGCGGCAAATGCTTTCGAGTAAAACTGACGGACGGACGCCGTTTCGAACTTTTTTACGGCGAATTATATGATGAATGGCGTATCAACCCAATTTAAGGAAAACAATGGCAACAATCTTAACCCCCGATTCAACCGCAGCCGATAATCAAGGAGTAAAAATGCGCGAGTCTTACATTTCTCAGCGTGTGGCTTCATTGAAACCCTCAGGCATTCGCCGCTTTTTCGATATCGCCGCTACGATGAAGGAAGTGATTTCGCTGGGAATTGGCGAACCGGATTTTGACACCCCCAAACCGGTGATCGATGCGGGCGTGCGCGCACTGCAGAACGGCGCCACCCATTACACCTCGAATGCCGGCATCCTTGGATTGCGCAAAGCCCTGTCGGCCAACCTGGAACGGCTGTACGGCGTCACGTATGACCCGGTCGAAGAGATGATCATCTCGGTGGGCGGATCCGAAGCCTTATACCTGGCAGCGACCGCGCTGCTCGACCCGGGCGACGAGGTGATCATCCCCACGCCGTGCTTCGTGTCCTATCAGGCTGAAGTCTACATGGCGGGTGGTTGTCCGGTGGAAGTGCCGTGCTATATGGAGGATAACTTCAACATCGACCCGGCACGCATTGAAGCAGCGGTGACCCCGCGCACCAAGGCGATTCTGCTGGGCTTTCCTAACAACCCGACCGGGGCGGTTGCCACGCGCGAGCGCCTGCTGGAAATTGCCCGTATCGCTGAAAAATATGACCTGATCGTCATGAGCGACGAAATTTACGACCGGTTGGTGTACGCCGGTCACCAGCATGTATGCTTCCCAACCTTGCCCAATATGCGCAACCGCACCGTTTTACTGGGCGGTTTCTCGAAGGATTATGCCATGACCGGCTGGCGCATCGGCTTTGCCTGCGCACCGGCGCATTTGTTGAAGGGCATGCTGCGAATTCACCAGTACACGGTCATGTCGGCGCCGACGGTAGCCCAGGAAGCCGCCATTGTGGCGCTCGAGGACCGGGATGAGTCGGTCATGATGATGGTGGAAGAGTATGACCGCCGCCGCAAGTTGATTGTGCCGGAGTTCAACCGCATTGGCCTGCCGACCTTTGAGCCGAAGGGCGCTTTCTATGCCTTCCCCAAGGTGAGCGTCACCGGGCTGGACGATGAGACGTTTGCCAACCGTCTGCTGCAGGAAGAGCACGTAGCCATGGTGCCCGGCAATTCATTTGGCGCCGGCGGCGAGGGTTTCTGCCGGGCGTCGTATGCCACCGCGTACGAGAAGATCGAAGAGGCATTGCGCCGCATCGAGCGGTTTGTGAACCGGTTGTAATGGATGATGTGAATTAAAGATCATAACGCGAAGTTCGCGAAGGTCGCGAACTTTACGTTTTTATCTTGATAATCCATTGCAGATAGAGGTTAGGGCATGGGGAATCCAAATTATTTAGTTGAATAACGAGACCCCCCGTGCCCTACGAAATCATGGCATGGTAGAATCAGCCGTAATCTCCCATCTGGATGGCATTCATGAACTACGAAGCGGTGATCGGACTGGAAGTCCATGCAGAGCTGGCAACACGCTCCAAGATGTTCTGCGCCTGCCCGGTCCTCGATCTCACCCAGGCTGCACCCAACACTGCGGTGTGCCCGGTGTGCGCCGGCATGCCCGGCACGCTGCCGGTGGTCAACCGGCAAGCGGTGGAGTTGGGACTGCGCGTGGCACTGGCGCTGGAATGCATTCCGGCTCATACCAGCCTGTTTGCCCGTAAAAATTACTTCTATCCCGACCTGCCCAAGGGGTATCAGATTTCCCAGTACGAGTATCCATTGGCAGAAAACGGCCGGCTGGTGATCGAGACTGGCGAAGGTGAAAAAACCATTCGCATCCGCCGGGTGCATTTGGAAGAGGACACCGGCAAGTTGACCCACGTCCAACCGGCTAATGGCGATGCGCACTCGCTGGTCGATTTGAACCGCGCCGGCGTGCCGCTGCTTGAGATC
>DATBWK010000038.1:0-18740 GCA_036514835.1 Bellilinea sp. | reverse complement strand
TTCCAGGGCAAGGTTGCGTTTTTCCCAGCGGGCAGTGGCGGTGGGATAGGTACCATCCACCGGCATCTTGCTGACGGGAAGTTGGTCGCCATTAAAGATCATGATCGGCGCAAGGGTTTCGCGCACGAATTCCGGCGCTTCAGCAGCGACTGCCGGGCGGCGGCTCACAACCGCGCTGGCTGTGGCAGGATATTTAACTTCATACAGGTGCGTCAGCGTGGTGTCGACAGCTTCAAAGTTCTGTTGAACCACTGCCTCGCCGCGTTTACCGTAGGTCTTCTTAATGCTCTTCTTGATTTCGGCAATTGCCTCATCGCGCGGCAGCACGCCGCTGATAGCGAAGAAGCAGGTCTGCATGACGGTATTGATGCGCCCGCCCATGCCGGCTTTGAACGCTACTTCATGGGCATCGATCACATAGAAGCGCAGCTTTTTGGCGATAATGGCTTGCTGAACCTCGAGCGGCAGTTGATCCCAGACTTCAGTTTGGGAGTAAGTGCTGTCGAGCAGGAAGACGCCGCCGGGCTTGGCGAATTTGAGCATGTCCAACCGCTCCAGGAAGGAGAACTGGTGGCAGGCGACGAAATTGGCGTCATCGGTGCCGATCAGGTAAGCGGCGCGGATGGGTTTAGGGCCAAAACGTAAATGCGAAGTGGTGACTGAGCCGGATTTCTTTGAGTCGTAAACAAAGTAACCCTGGGCGTAAAAATCGGTCTCTTCGCCAATGATCTTGATTGAGTTTTTGTTTGCGCCAACGGTACCGTCAGCGCCCAGGCCAAAGAAGAGACAGCGGATCGTCTCCGGTGACTCGATCGAGAATTCCGGGTCATAGGCCAGGCTGGTGTGGTTGACATCGTCCAATATGCCGATGGTATAGCCATTGAGCGGCTTGGTCTTCTTTAACTCGTCGTATACACCTTTGACCATGCCCGGGGTGAATTCTTTGGAAGACAGGCCGTAACGTCCGCCGGTGACGACCGGCACGCTCTTGAAGGGGGCAGTGCCGTTAGCCATTGATTCCTGGATGGCGGTAACGACATCTTTGTACAGCGGTTCGCCGCTTGAACCGGGTTCTTTGGTGCGGTCGAGCACGGTGATTTTCTTGACCGTGGCGGGCAGCGCCTGCATGAGATGGCTGACGGAGAATGGGCGGTACAGGTGAACCGTCACAACGCCGACTTTTTCGCCCTGGGCTTGCAGGCGAAGGGCTGTCTCTTCGACTGTCTCGGCGCCAGAGCCCATGATAATGACGACGTTTTCAGCATCCGGTGCGCCGGCATAATCAAACAGGTGATAGCTGCGGCCGACGAGCCCGGCGAATTTGTCCATTACTTTCTGTACCAGGTCCGGGCAGCGGTCATAGAACGGGTTAATCGATTCGCGGGCCTGGAAGTAGACATCCGGGTTCATGGCGGTACCGCGCAGCACCGGGTTCTCCGGGGAGAGGGCGCGGGCGCGGTGGGCACTGACCAACTTGGGGTCGATCATTGCCATCAGGTCGTCATCCGACATGTATTCGATCTTCGTGACCTCATGCGAGGTGCGGAAACCGTCGAAGAAGTGCAGGAACGGTACGCGGGTTTCGAGTGAAGCCGCCTGAGAGATCAATGCCATGTCATGCGCTTCCTGCGGCGAGCGCGAAGCCAGCAGCGCCCAACCGGTCTGGCGGGTGGCCATCACGTCCGAATGGTCGCCGTAGATCGAAAGCGAGGACGCCGCCACCGTACGTGCTGAAACATGGAAGACTGCCGGAGTCAGTTCGCCAGCAATCTTGTACATATTGGGGATCATCAGCAGCAGACCCTGGGAAGCGGTGAAGGTAGTGGTCAGAGAACCGGTTTGCAATGCACCGTGTACGGCACCGGCGGCGCCGCCCTCGGACTGCATTTCGCAGACCAGCGGAACCGTCCCCCAGATATTGGGAACACCGGCAGCTGACCAGGCGTCGGATAATTCGCCCATACCCGAGGAAGGCGTAATGGGGTAAATGGCGATTACTTCGTTCAAGCGGTACGCTACGTGGGCTACGGCCTCGTTGGCGTCTGTGGTGATTTTGGTTCTTGGCATGATGATTTCTCCATCAGGGGTATAACCCAAAAAGCGGTCGATTGATACGGATCAACGGACCGGCTTGGATAGGTAAATTAAATAATGTGTCCAGACATCCATTCTGAAAAGTTTATCCAATAATTCACAAATGGGTAAGTTATATACATCATTGAATTAGCATGCGTTCTTTCACGGATTAAGCCTGGCGGTAATTTTTGGCTGGTGAATAAATAAATCCCTCGCCGAAACCCGGGAGGGAGGGTGGTAGTGGATTACCCCGGTTGGGCCAGTCGTGAAATTAAAAATGCAGATACGATTGTACCATCATTAATGCTGCCAGAGACTTGCCATCGTGAATTTCTCCACAATGTGCCAGGCGCATTGCCTCGGCAGCCGGGATGGCGACCAGCTCCAAAAATTCATCGTCATCCTGCGCCAATGGATCGGGGGATAAATCGGCAGCCAGATAGACGTACATATGCTCGGTCGAGTACCCCGGCACCATATAAAAATCACCCAGCAATTCCAACTTTCCGGCTGCCATGCCGGTCTCTTCTCGCACCTCGCGTGCAGCGGCTTCGGCGTGTGGCTCGCCGTGATTGAGCACGCCTGCCGGCAACTCCAGCAGGTCCTGTTCTGCGCCAATACGGTATTGTCGAACAAAAAGGATATTGCCATCCGGGTCAACCGGCACAATGGTGACTGCGCCGCGATGCTGGACCAGATCGTACGAGCGAATTTTACCGTCCGGCAGCTGCATCGTGACAATCTCTACGTCGAACACCCGCCCGGAATAGATTTTTTCTCGTTTCTGAAGCGTGAAATTCATGGATTGATCCTTTCCTTTGTGCAGCGTCTGGCCTGCGAAGGTTTCACAAAGTGGGGCATCGCAATTGTTGCGTCCGCGGTTGGGAGAGTGAATATAGCAATCGGGGCGCGCGGTCCGCACGCCCCGATTGAATCATATCGCAATTACGGGTTTTTGAAAATCGCGAAAGTAGTTTCGCTATATTAAGGAATACGAATGGTTGAACCGACGGTGAGGGTGTATGGCGAGGCAATGCTGTTGGCAGCTGCAATCGCCAGCGGATCCACATCACCGAACTCGCATGCAATCGAGTTGATCGTGTCACCGCTGCTTACAACGAAATCTACCGGGTGGGCTTTGAGAGCCCGATCGCCTGAAGACCATGTGCCGGTGGAGGGGATGATCAACACCGTGCCGGGGTCCGGGCTGGAATTCATATTCAAATTATTGGCCTCGAGCAGGCTGTTAAGATCCAGATTGTAGCGGCGGGCGATGCAGATAGGCCATTCGCCGCTCTGGATGGTATAAGTCGCTGGACGGGAAAGAGTCGGTAGAACAACCGGCGGCTTGGTAGCCGTTGGCTGCAGAGCGACAGTAGGCAGGCCGGCGGTTGTCGGAGCGATCACCGGCGTGGATACCTGCGGCAACTGAGCAGTCGGAACGTTCGGCGTGGAAATGGAGGCGTTCCGGGTTTGCTGCACAATTTCGGTTACCCGCGCGGAGGTATCCAACGTGCCAACCGGGAAGGGAATCTCGGAAGTCGGCGTCGAATCAGTGGGGGACTTGCCGGTAGCTGAGCGGGTGCATGCGGACAGCACCAGGCTGAGCAGGATAATGACGAGTATCAGGGCGTAGATCTTCTTATTCATCAAGGCTCTCCTTTGGACCATGGGACATTATTTTCGCAGACTCAGCCGTGAAATTTTAACATCCATTCTACATAGTAGCATACACATTAATCAGCGTCAAGCTAGCTATTTGTAGATTCTAACAATTGGTTGCAATTAATGTGCCAAGACCATCTTGTGCTAAAATCCATGCTTATGAATATCTATTTCTCCTGTTCCATTACTGGCGGGCGGGATGATCAGGCCATTTACGCTGCCATTGTGAACTCGTTACTGGCAGATGGTCATGAAGTCCCCACCGCACACCTATCCAGTCCGGATATTTTAGCGTTAGAGGCGGTGGTTGAGCCGAACGAAGTCTATCAACGCGACGTTGAGTGGGTCACTGACTGCGACGCATTGATTGCCGAGGTCAGTACGCCGTCACACGGAGTAGGTTACGAAATTGCGCTGGCGCTTACGCTGGGAAAGCCAGTTTTATGCCTGTTCCGCAGCGGCAAACGGGTGTCGAAAATGATTACCGGCAACGATCACCCAGGCTTGCAGCAGGCATCCTATGAAAATGAATCGGGGGTTGTCACTTTAGTTTGTGACTTTTTGCACAACATATAACTGAGCATTATCATCCCAAGCAAGGATGAAAGACGGTTTTATTATTCAGGCCATTGGGCTACTATTAAACCGGAGACGCAATCAACTGGACACCTCCAACACTGCTCATCGCTGTCTCCTCCTTTGGCGAAAGCCTCCGCTGGGTCCTCCTCACCGCCCCCGGCGGAGGCTTGATTTAATCCAAAAACAACCTGGAAATCGATCGATTTCCAGGTTGTCTTTTTAATGGTTTGAGTGTTTACTTCGCCGGCGCTTCCTGGATGGGCAAAACCACGGTCAGCGTGGTTCCTTCGTCGACCACTGAGTCAATCCAAACCCGCCCGCCGTGTGCCTCTGCCACAGATTTGACAATTGCCAGGCCTAACCCGGTGCCCGCCTGCTCGGGTGTGTTGTTGCTGCCCCGGAAAAATTTATCGAACACATACGCCAAATCCTTGGCCGGAATACCGGAACCCTCATCGATGAATTGTAAGATCACCTGGTTTTGCTCGATCTGCCCGTTGATTTGAATTTTCCCGCCGGGTGAAGAATACTTTATACAGTTATCCAGAATGTTCTCAAATAAGCGGCGCAACTGAACCGGGTTGCCGTAATACGGCTGCAGATCCGCCGGGAGTTCAAGTTCCAACTGGTTCTCCCGATTTACCAGTACTTTCATATACGTGTCTATTGAGTTCTTGAGTACTTCGGACAATTGAATGATCTCATTGCGCGAGTCAAAACCCGTCTGAATACGTCCAAGGTTGACCAGATCATCCACCAGATGCGCGATATTCGTCACGCTGCTTTCAACTCTCCGAATAAACTCGGATTGCAGTTCGTTGACCGGGCCGGCGCGCTCCACCAACTCAGCGTAGCCAAGAATCGCGGTGAGCGGCGAGCGTAAGTCATGCGACACGGTTCCAACGAAATCGTTTTTCATCCGGTCTAATTTGCGCAAATAGGTAATGTCGTGCAGGGTGATAGCAGCACCGACTTCCGGAATAGGGCTTAATTGGGCAGAATAAACACGATTATCGTTGGTGGTGAACTCGGTGCGGTTGGACAGGCTGCCGGTATGGGCTTCGAAAAGCGACACTAACTCGGGCTGCGGCAAAACGTCAGCGGCGTGTTTACCCAGTGCCTCGCCGGCGATGACGCCTAACGAGGTCTCGGCTGCCGGGTTGATGATCAATATATTTCGGGCGCGGTCCACCACCACCACGCCATCTTGCACTCGCCGCAGAATGGTGTCCAGCTTATTCCGCTCCGCCCGGGTGTCGTTGAACAGATTAGCGTTCAACAGGGCGATGATGGCATACTCCGCCAGGGTGGATAGCAAGTCGACGTCATGTTTGTGGAAGGGCAGGCGGTTGTTGCGGTTATCGACGCCCAGTACGCCGATCACTTTGGTCTTCAGCAGCAGCGGCACATAAATCAGGCTGTGCACCAGGTAAGAAGTCTTGATTTTCTGCGGGGTGCTTTCATCCACCACCACGGGTTGACCCGTGAGCAGAACGTTACCCGCCAGTGTATCTTGAATGGGCAAACGGAAGGTGCGAACAAAATCTTCCTGAAAATTTTTGGAAGCCCGGATGTAAAGCTGGTCGGTTTCTTTATCGATCAGCAGCAGGCTGCCTTCCTCGGCGCCGGTCAACTCCACCGCGGCATCCACGATGGCGGTCAACAGATTATCTGTATCCAACTGTGCTGTAATCGATTGACCAAGTCTTGAAAGCGTTTCCAGCTCGTCAACGCGTTGGCGTAAATGACCCGTCGCGCGCCGCGATTCGTGCAAGACCCATTCTTTGGCACGCCTGGCTTTTTCCAGACTGCTATCTACCGCGGAGAGGATATCGTCGGTCCGCAACGGCGGGCATAAGTACCCGCTCAATCCCAGGCGCAAAGCTTCCTTTAATAAGGCCGGACTATCTTCCGCCGTAAAAAGCAGCACCGGCACTGAGGGATATTGGTGCAGGATCTTTTCTGCTTCGGCCAGACTGTTCTGGCTGCCATGGGTCTCCCCAATGATTACAAGCTGCGGCCGGCCTTTATCCAGTTCTTTTTGCGCGGCTGCAACATCTGGAAAGAGATCCACAAGATAGCCGGCTGACTTCAACAACCGTTCCATCAGATGCGTGGCCTGTGGTTCATTGAGAATAACGAGGATTTTATGATCCTTCGAAGGGGTATTCAATCTTCACTTGCCTGGGCGGTGGATGTGTATTACCTGGAAAAGTTAATTTTACAACAGGAAAGGGTATTGCGCGCGCCGATAGTAAATTGGTCGATTCACGAAAAACCACTGTTTTCGATAAGAATTGTATAAGAGCATGTGCCTAGCACTTGACTCTGGTATGCACGGCAACTTAAAATGATTACATGGATTATAAAGATTACTACAAGATTCTTGGGATCGAAAAAACCTCTTCCGAGGAAGAGATCAAACGTGCTTACCGCAAGTTGGCATTAAAACTCCATCCCGATAAAAACCCCGGTAATAAAGCCGCAGAGGAAAAATTCAAGGAAATTAACGAAGCCTACGAAGTGCTGAAGGACAAAGACAAACGTGCGCGCTATGACCAGCTGGGTGATTCGTATTCACGCTGGCAGCAGACGGGCGGCGCACCCGGAAACTTCAACTGGGAACAATGGGCCACCCGCACGCCAGGGGGGCGCGGCACCCAGGTGGATATGGATGATTTATTCGGCAGTATGGGCGGCTTTTCGGATTTCTTTAGCTCCATATTTGGCGGTATGGGCGGAGGCACCGGCACGCGCCAGACGACACGCCGCACCCGCCAACCGGCTGCCTATGAGCAGGCTGTGCAAATCACGCTGGAAGAGGCATATAAAGGTGCCGCGCGTGCCTTACAAGTCGACAGCCGGCGGCTGGAGGGAAAAATCCCGCCTGGGGCTAAGACCGGCACCAAAGTCCGGCTTGCGGGTGTCGGTCCGGCTGGTCCGGACGGCCAAAAAAGCGATATTTACCTGGTGATCGAAGTCTTGCCGGATAAGCGTTTTGAACGCCGGGGCAATGACCTGCTGGGCGAAGTCACAGTCGATTTGTATACTGCCGTTTTGGGCGGACAGGAGCGCGTCCCCACGCTGACCAGCGAAGTGATGCTCACCATTCCGCCCGGGACGCAGCCTGGGCAAAAAATCCGCCTGACTGGCCGCGGCATGCCGGACTTGCGCAATCCGCAATCTTTTGGCGATATGTACGTCACAGTTAAAGTTCAACTTCCACGTCAGTTGTCCGCAAAGCAGCGCGAGCTGTTCGAGCAGCTGCGCAAGAATTAATCCCTGGACCATGAATGGTTGAATGGAAAAGACAATGAACAAGAAAAAATTGATGGTAGCTAGTATCGTATTGGTATTGGTGCTCTCAGCCTGCCGTTTTAGTTTCAACCTGCCGGGTGTGGCAACCGGCACCGCTCCGACGCCCGTAGAACAATCCGAGGCAGTTGTTACACCGCCAGTGCCCACTGTGGCCGAATTGGCGCCGCTGGCGCCGATCGACCTGGCAGAGCGGGATCAGCTGCTGACTACCCTGTATGATCACGTATCGCAGGGCGTGGTTTCCATCCTGGTCACTACATCGGACGGCGGCGGCGTGGGCTCCGGATTTGTTTATCAAATCGGCTATGTCGTCACCAACTACCATGTGGTGGAGGGCGAGACTGCTCTGGAGATCGACTTCCCGTCGGGGTATAAAGCCCGCGGCACGGTGGTTGGCTCTGACCTGGATTCGGACCTGGCGGTGATCAAGGTCGACGCGCCGGACGAGGTGTTCGTGCCTTTGATCATGGGCAATTCGGATGAATTGACCGTCGGTCAGACGGTGGTTGCCATCGGCAATCCGTTCCGCCTGTCCGGCACAATGACGGTTGGCATCGTATCTGCCAAAGGGCGCACCCTGGATTCACTGCGGCAGGCTGATAGCGGTAATTTCTTTACTGCCGGCGATATCATCCAGACTGACGCCTCGATCAACCCCGGCAACTCGGGCGGGCCGCTGCTCAACCTGAACGGCGAGGTTGTCGGCGTCAACCGGGCTATTCGTACTACCGGTACTAACGCCACCGGCGACCCGGTCAACAGCGGTATCGGATTTGCCATCTCGGGAAATATCGTCAAGCGGGTAGTGCCGGTGTTGATTGAAAAGGGCTCTTATAGCTACCCATACCTTGGCATTACCTCCCGCGAAGATCTGACGCTGGATATGATCGAGACTCTAGGCCTGGCGCGGCAAACCGGGGCGTATGTCACCACGGTTTCCCCTGGCAGCCCGGCGGATAAAGCCGGCGTTATCGGCGGCACGACCGCCACCAGCTTTGCTGGGTTACCCTCAGGCGGCGATTTGATTATCGCAGTGGATGGCCGGCCGGTAAATACTTTCAGTGAAATGTTGAGTTATTTGATTGCAAATAAAAGCCCAGGAGATACAATTCAATTAACCGTTCTACGGGGAACAGAAGAAAAGGAGGTCACCATCACGTTAGGCGAGCGCCCATAGCGCGCTGGCTTTTTGCACAAGCCTGGGTTTATTCAATAGAGGAGGTTGCCATGTTGAATGAAATTGAACTCCGGGAATTGGCCCGTTTTATTGTGCCAGAACCCGTCGTAAGTCTGTATCTCAACACGGATCCCGCAGCATTGACCAAGGATGCTTACAGACTCCGCTTGCGCAACTTAATTAAAGAAATCGATTTTCCCGCGGATGTTGCGGCTATAGAAGCTTACTTCCAAAAGGACTACGATTGGACTGGACGCGGTGTGGCAGTATTCTCTTGCGCTCCGCAAAAATTTTTCAAAGCTTATCCGCTGGCACTGCCGGTCCCGGACCTGATGCATATCAGCGACCGGCCAAGTTTGGGGGTGCTGGCTCGTTTATTGGATAGTTACGGCGGCTACGGCGTTATCCTGGTGGATAAACAGGGTGCCCGCGCTTTCTCGTTTCATATGGGCGTACTACAAGAGCAGGAAGGTGTGTTTGGCGAAGCTGTCAAGCAGGTCAAGCGCGGCGGCGCGTCCACAGTCGTTGGCGGCCGCAGCACTACTGCCGGTGTTTCGCGGCATATCGAAGAGGTTATCGAGCGCAACATGAAGGATTCGGCCGAGTTTTCGGTGAAATTCTTCGAAGACGCACATATCCGCCGGATTCTGATTGGCGGCACTGACGATAATATCGCCATGTTTCGTAACAAATTGCCCAAGGCCTTTCAGAGCCTGGTGGTCGGCACCTTCGCGATGAATATAGGCGTCAATCAGGCCGAAGTGTCGGCCAAGGCTTTGCAAATTGGACAGGAAGCAGATGATAAACGCGAAAATACCATGGTTGACAACCTGATATCGCAATCGGCGCGCGGCACAGAAGCAGTTATTGGTTTGGACAACACGTTGGACGCCGCCAACACTGACCGGATCAACACCCTGGTGGTGATGCAAGGCTACCAGCAGCCAGCTTACCGCTGTCGGAACTGCTCGTACCTTACGCCAAAACCGCATCGCACTTGCTCGAACTGCGGCGGCGAGATGTACCAGATTCCAGACGTGATCGATGTTGCCGTCAGCCGGACGCTACGTAAAGGCGGCAACGTTGAAGTGATCCGCGCCCACCCGCAGCTGGATAAAGCCGGCAAGCTCGGCGCGTTTTTGCGGTTTTAAGAGTATTTAAAAACAATAACAGGCGGCGCAAGCCGCCTGTTATTTTATGTAGAGGGAATTTGTAATTCGCTCGGCTGCAAATGGTTTATCGGCTCTCCAAACGCAGCAGATTCTCGCTCAAGGTGCGCAATTCTTCCAGAGCCTTGGCCGAATCGGTATTAATGGATGTTTGAATTCCCGCCATGCGGTCCTCCAGCGCTTGCGCAGTTTCATCATCCGTGATTAACGGCAGCAAGGCGGTCATGTTTTCTGCCGCAGCGCTGACCTCCTGCCGCGCCGTCAACAGGTCGCGGGTCACCAAAGACAGCCGGGCGTAGGCCACATTGGCCTCCACTTTGGCCAATGCCCGGTTGAAACGGGCGACTTCCAGCTCACTGGTGCTAGTTTTCAAATCCGTTGTGGTGGTCGTCAAGTCGGCTTCGGTGGTGGTCAGCTTTTCCTGCGCAGCCGCCAGGTCTGTTTTGAGATGTTTCAGTTCCAGGTTGGCTGGCAGGAATAGCGCAAAGAAGGCAACTCCAAAACCAATGATCAACGTTGCCAGAAGAATCAATGTCCAACGGCCAACCATGCTGGTTTTAGTCGGGACGAAGGCTGTTTCAGCAGCAGGCGGTCCTGATTGAGTCTCAGGAGCCGCTTGATCATTGGCTTCCGGGATGTCGTCGGTATCAATTGGGGGTGTCGGTTGGTTTTCCATGGATTTTCCTCTTCAGAGAGTAATTTCAGGTCAAAGTAGACGAGTGATTAAGTTGTGTAGATTTCAGTAGGATAGGTGCTGCGCGGTCTGCGGCTGCCAAAGATAGCCGCGAAAACCAGCCCCACCATAAAGCCGCCGATATGCGCCCACCAGGCGATTCCGCCGGCATTGGCACCGGATTGCAGGGTTAGCGCGGACAGACCGGAGAACAATTGCATAACAAACCAGAAGCCAAGATAGATCCAGGCAGGGATATTAATAAACCAGATGAAGATCAATGGCACGAACGTTAAAACGCGCGCCCGCGGGAAGAACAGGAAATAGGCGCCCAGTACAGCCGCGATCGCGCCGCTGGCGCCTACCGACGGGATATTCGGGCTGGCGCCGAGGATCACCTGAAGCATGCCGGCAGCCGCCCCGCCGACCAGATAGAAAAGGATGAACCGGAATGATCCCAGCCGGTCTTCAACATTATCGCCGAAAATGACCAGAGTCCACATGTTGCTGAGCAGGTGCAGCCATCCGGCATGTAGGAACATGTGCGAGAGAAACGGAAACCAGCTTGCTGGATTATTCAGCGACAAATTGGCGGGCACCAGGCCGTAGCTGCCAATAAACTGCTCCAGAGCGCCGGGAGATAGACTGTTCTCGAAGAGGAATGCCAATACATTCAGGAGGATGATCGCCCAGGTGGCAAACGGAAAGCTGCGTGAACGATTGGAATCGCGAATCGGAATCATCGTTGCTCCCAGAACTGGAAGGCGCTCACAAAAATAGACCAACGCATGCGGTGAGATCTTTCCCACATGCATGTCAGGCTGTCTGTATTGTAACTGAATTAATTTAGCGGTTCTTTGGGAATAATAAAATCACACGAATCGTGGCCCATACCGATGCAGGTGGTCTCGACCACACGGAAATCATGGCCGTTGGATACCCACTTGATACCTGCCTGAAGGATGCCCGCCATGATTGAGCAGCCGGGTCTCTCGGTGCGGCGCCCCCAGCAAGCCGGGCAGCGGTGAATCGAATAGACGTAATGGTCGCTTTTTTCTTCCAGTTTCGACACCTGGTCGCTGATGGAGGAAAAAACCCGTGCCATGCCGCCCAGACCGATGCGCATCTTCAGGTGGAGCGGCAGCAGCCGGAAGGCGACGTCGCCAACCCCAGCCATGGCGCCGTAATTGGCCAAAAGGTCTTCGAAGGTAGCCTTGCCCACCCGCAGCGCAAATACCCGTCCGCCCCGCACGCCGTACATTTCCTCCAGCGCCCCCATGATGGAGGAGGTGTAGGCAAAATCGAACACGCGATCCAGGGTTGCCGGCGGGTAATTATCAATAAAATCTGGCAGCTTAGCCAGATTAAGCACGGCATGGACACCGTTTTTTCCCATCACATCTTCCAGAGCCTTCAAGGTAATCCGGCCGAACTTATTGGAATTGGCATAACCGCTTTTTGGGATCGCCTGCATGCTACCTCTACCTGTTAACCTTCGGATAGGAACCTAACAAATGTAGCATACTTTGAATCTCCGTCAAGTGAAGAATAGAACTCTTGACGATGAAATTTGTCCTAAATATCGCCTGCTTGCCTCCGGTTTATGCCCGTGTTACACTTAATTTTTTACCAGATCGGTACAAAATTGCTGCTGGCCGATAAATGGAAATATAAGTTTTATCCAAATAGGATCCCTTATGCCGCCGACCCTGTATCTCATTGATGGACATGCCTTGGCCTACCGGACTTACTTTGCCCTCTCGTTGACCGGCGCAAAATTCAGCACCAGCAGCGGCGAGCCAACTGCCGGCACCTATGGTTTCGCCAGCGTGTTGATCAAACTCATTGAGCAGGACAAACCCGAATACCTGGCGGTGGCTTTTGATACCGGTAAAACTTTCCGCAATGACATCTTCCCGGCGTATAAAGGCACGCGCGCCAAGATGCCGGACGATCTACGCCTTCAAATCGAGCGAATCCGCGAGATGGTGGATGTTTTTGGCCTGCCGCGTCTGGAACAGGAAGGCGCGGAAGCCGATGACGTGCTTGGCAGCATCGCCCGACAGGCGGTGGACAAAGGTCTGGGCGTCAAGATCATCACCGGTGACCGCGACCTGCTGCAACTGGTCAATGACCGGGTGCTGGTAAACCTGGCGGGCAGCAAACTCTCGGAAGCCAAAGACTTTGCCGCAGCAGATGTGGTGGCATCGCTGGGCGTTCGCCCGGATCAGGTCGTCGATTACAAGGCGCTGGTGGGCGATAAATCGGACAATATCCCCGGCGTCACCGGGGTAGGTGAAAAAACAGCCATCAGCCTGCTGGAAAAATACGACACCCTGGACGGGGTGTACGCCCACCTGGATGAGATCACTGGACGGGTGAAAACCCTGTTGGAACGCGACCGCGAGCAAGCCTACCTCAGCCGCGACCTGGCGACCATCCGCACCGATATTAAAATTTCCATCGACCTGGAAAAAGCCAGCACCAGACACATCAACTTGCCGGCGATTGAACAGTTCTTTATGAAAATGGAGTTCAAAACGCTGGTGGCGCGTTTGAAGAAGATCGAAGGACAGGTAGAGCCTTCGGCGGCACCGCGCCAACAGTTGACCCTGTTTGGCGAGCCGGTTCAACAGATTGGCGAGACTCTTTCCTATACTCTTGAAACCAAAGTGGTGGATACCCCCGAATCCCTCAAAGAACTTGTGGCGGACTTGCAAACCGCGGCGGTGATCGCTTTTGATACCGAAACCACATCAACAGACCCGATGAAGGCCGACCTGGTTGGCATTTCGCTGGCGGTGCGCGACGGGCAGGGCTATTACATCCCGCTCGGCCATGCCAGCGCGGAAAAGCAGCTTTCCATCCAGCAGGTACTTGAAGCGCTGCGCCCAGCCATGACCGACCCGAATAAAGCCAAAGTCGGGCATAACCTAAAATATGACGCGCTGGTGTTGGCGCAGGCAGGTTTAAAAGTTGAACCGTTGTCGTTTGACACCATGATTGCCGAGTTTTTACTGCACCCGGATAACTACAACATTGGTCTGAAAGACACCGCCCGTAAATACCTTGGCATTGCCATGACTCACATTGAGGAGTTAATCGGCAAGGGTAAAAACCAGTCGAGCATGGATCAGGTGACGGTGGCTCTGGCAGCGCCGTATGCGGCTGCCGATGCCGATGTCAGCCTGCAACTGATGCCGCTGCTTAAAACCGACCTAGTGGAAGCCAACGCCCTGCGACTGTTTGAAGAGGTCGAAATGCCGCTGGTGCCAGTATTGGCGCAAATGGAGCGCAACGGTGTGATGCTGGATGTGCCCTTCCTCGAAAAGATGTCGGAAACCCTTAAAAAACGCTTGGGTGATATCGAAAATTCCATCTATGAGCAGGTGGGCTACCGCTTCAACCTCAATTCCACGCAGCAACTGTCGAAGGTGTTGTTCGAGACCCTCAAAATTGAACCGCCTGACCGGCGCAAAAAAACCTCCAGCGGGCATTACTCCACCTCGGCAGACGTCCTCGAGAGTATCCGCAATGCGCATCCGATCGTTGCCACCGTATTGGAAAACCGTGAACTGGCAAAACTCAAATCGACCTATGTGGATTCCCTGCCGCTGCAGGTTAACCCGCGTACCGGGCGGGTGCACACCTCCTACAGCCAGACCGGGTCGGTGACCGGGCGGCTGGCATCTTCTGATCCCAACTTGCAGAATATCCCCACGCGCACCGATATTGGCCGCCAGGTGCGTAATGCCTTCATTGCCGCAGAGGGGAATGCCTTGCTGGCAGTGGATTATTCGCAAATTGAACTGCGCATCGTGGCCCACATGGCTGGCGACGAAGCCATGCTGGCGGCGTTCCGCGCCGGCCAGGATATTCATGCCACTACCGCCGCCGCGGTCGCCGGAATCGAACTGGGTAAGGTTTCCAAGGATCAACGCCGGCATGCCAAGGCCATCAACTTCGGGCTGATCTACGGCATGAGCGCTTTCGGATTGAGCAACACAACAGATTTAACCCTGGCGGAAGCTGAAAATTTTGTCAAAGCTTATTTTGGCCAATTCCCGGGAGTCAAGAGCTACCTGGATGACACACGCAAGCTGGCAGCCCGCCAGGGTTACGTGGAAACGCTGCTTGGCCGGCGGCGCTATTTCCCGAATCTCAAAAATCCGACCAATTTCCAGCTGCGGCAGCGCGAAGAACGCGAAGCGGTCAATTCTCCGGTGCAGGGTACAGCTGCTGATATTATGAAAATTGCCATGATCAGATTACCAGCAGCTTTGGAAAAAGCCGGGCTTTCGGCACGAATGTTGCTCCAGGTACATGACGAGTTGGTGCTCGAAGTTCCGATCAAAGAGCGCAGCAAGACTATCCAGGTGGTTTGCGAAGTCATGGAGAATGCCTATCCGCTGGCTATCCCGCTGGAGACTGAAGCCCGCTGGGGGCATAACTGGGGCAACCTGGAGGTTGTCCGCGAATGAGGGGAAATTCGAGAGCCGCCCTTACTTTGCGGAACTGTTATGAAAGAATCCTGTAAAATTAGCAGCGGATCGGTTAAAGTTAAAGGGTATGAATCCCCTTTGGGAATAATTGGAGTGTGCCAGAATGGCGGGTAATCAACAGATCTTCCAGAACGCGATGAATAATGGCAATTCGGCTGCCTGGGACCAAAATTGGGAACTGGCCAGCCGGTATTACATCACTGCGCTGGAAGAGTTTCCCAACAATCCCACCGCCTTGACCAATCTTGGATTGGCGTTATTTGAACGCCATGAGTATGACCAGGCACTGATGGTTTACAAACGGGCGGCGATGGTATCGCCCGAAGATCCGGCGCCGCAGGATAAAATGGCGCACATCTATGAATCGCTGGGCCGCAAGAACGAGGCAGTGCGGGCTGCCATGCAGGCCGCCGAGTTATTCCTCAAAGCGCGTGACGTTGAAAAGTCAATTGACTGCTGGCAGCGCATCACTGCCATGCATCCCGACAGCCTGACGGCGCACACCCGGCTGGCCTTGATCTTCGAGCGGCTCGGCCGTAAAGCCGATGCGGTCTGCGAGTATCTGGCTGCTGCCGGTTTACTCCAACGAGCCGGCGACCCCAGCAAAGCCTCGCAGGTGATTCTCTATGCGCTCAACCTGGCACCGGGCAGCGCGGAAGCTACCCAGGCTCTGCGCCAGTTGAAAGTGGGACAGCCCATTTCCGTCCCCACCCGCCCGCGCACCGGGCCGCTGCCGACAGCCTCACCGACGAAAAGCCAATTGCCGGATACCGTGCCAGCCAGCAGCGGACAACAGCTCGATCCAATCGCCGATGCATTGCAGCGCGCCCTGGTCGAGTTGGCTGGCAGCCTGTTCGACCAGCCGGACGAGGACGAGTTGGCGATTCTCGAGACTAAAGCGCCTGTCGAATCGCTGCGGCGCGGCAAAAAGAAAGAACCTGAGGTGCCTTCCCGCACCAATATACTGATGCATATCGGACAGGCGATTGAACTGCAAACTCATGGGCAGGAAGGCCAGGCTGCCGAGGAGCTCGAACGAGCTCAAGAGGCCGGCTTCACCTCACCCGGACTTTCTTTCACTCTGGGTTATCTGCAGGCAGAACGCAATGAAGAAAAAGCCATCCAGGCTTTGAATGCCGCGGAACGCAGCCCTGAGTATGCCATGGCAGCCTTCCTGGTAACCGGGAAGGTTCATTACCGGCTAAAAAACTACCGGCAAGCTGCTGCCGCCTGTCTGCAGGCGCTGCGCCTGGCTGATTCTGAAACTGTGCCGGCAGCCCAGCAAACCGACCTGCGCCAGTTGTATGACCCATTGATCGAGGGGCAGTCGCGGGCCAATGACGACACTGCTTTGAAATCGCTGTGCGATAAAGTTTTCAGCCATTTGATTCGCCCGGACTGGCGTGAGTTAATTGCCAAAGCCCGCGGTCAGCTGCCAGCCTCGGCACCGGGTCAGGTGCCGGTACCGCTCTCGGAATTGCTGCTAGAGGTCCGCAGCGTCAATGTCATCGACGCGCTGGTGTATATTCGCACCCTGTCGGAGCAAGGTCTGGTGCGCACCGCCCACGAGGAAGCCTTCCGGGCGATTGGCATGGCGCCGACGTACCTTCCGCTGCATGTTCAAATCGGCGACCTGCTGCTGCGCGAAGGGCAGCAGAGCGAAGCAATCAAGAAATATCTGCTGGTGGCGCGTTTATATACCTTGCGCGGCGAAGCCGGGCAGGCCATATTACTGCTGCAGCGTATTTTGAAAATTGCACCAATGGATCTGGAGATTCGCAACCAGTTGATCGAACTGCTGGTGTCTCAGCGCCGTATCGATGAAGCCATTCAACAGAATTTGGACCTGGCCAAAGCCAATTATCAGCTGGCAGACCTCGATGGCGCCCGCCAAATCTATCAATCCGCCATGCGCCTGGCACCCGAGTCAACCCGCAGCCGGCAATGGGCATTCCAGATTCTGAATCAGTTGGCAGATATCGACATGCAGCGGTTGGACTGGCGCCCGGCATTGCATTCACTGGAGCAAATGCGCAGCTTGCAGCCGGATGACACAGCCACGCGCGGCCGAATCATTGACTTGAATCTGCGTATGGGACGCGACCAGGCTGCATTCGCAGAAGCTGATCAATACATGACATTGTTGGAAACCAAAAATCAACCCGCAGCCGCAGCCGGTTTCTTGATTGGCCTGGCTGAGGAACACCCCGAAAAACTTGAATTCCGCCGCCGGCTGGTGGATCTATACCGCCGCGGTCACCGAGTTTCGGAAGCTATCGAGCAGTTGGACTGGCTGGCGGACCATTTTGCCCAGAACGGTGAAAATAGCAAAGCTGCGGCAATGGTGCAGGAGATCATCGCGCTGGAACCGCCAAACAAGGCCGGCTACGAAAAGGTGCTGGCAACCCTCAAAGAGCTGGGATAGATCCACTCTCTGATCATGCCGAAAGCCAACGAGCGAAAACCTATGGCTTCCGCTTGCCAAGAGATGCCAGATAAACGATAAACTGGCTTTCGCCGTCCAGGCCGAACACTTTGTTGGTTAAATCATCATCGTAGGCGGCGATGGCGCACACGCCGCATCCCAGGGCCTCAGCCGCCAGATATAAATTCTGGCAGACATGCCCGGCGTCTAAAAGAATGTAGCGATAGCCGCGTTCCGGGTAGCGCCAGATCATACGCTCGATCACCGCGCCCCAGGCAAATGTCACAGCCGAGTTGGCTACCTGTGATTGATCCTCGCAGGCGGCAGTGAGGCGGGCGTTGACGTCCGGAGACAGGTCGAGCACCACCAGCGCATGGTCGATGGCGGCATAGCGGTACAGACCGGGAATTAACCCGTCCACATGGTTGACCAATAGATAAGTCTCGAACGCGTGGCGCGCACCAGCGGAAGGCACGGTCCGCAGCGTCACCGGGCGCCTGGAAACCCGTTTTACTCCCTGGGTAAACCACAGCAGCAGCGATAATTCCTCGAGGGTCAAGGGCTGCTCGGTATAATTGCGCACCGTGATGCGCTGCTCGATGGCTTGCCATAAGTCCATTTGAAATTTTATGATTTCGGACGGTTTGGGCAGTGTAATTACAGTTGCTGCCGGATCGACGGGCAGTTCCAGCGCTGGCTGCGGCAGGCCTAAATCCTGCGGCGATTTGGGTACAAATTCATATTTGGTCTTTTCCCAGAATGTGCGTCCGTTCAATTGACTCATGGTCCCTCGTCTGAATAGAATAATTAATGAGTTTTGATTAAGCTGTTTAAGCGTCGGCGAACTGCTGAAACCGCCAGCATGAACTCCGGTACCTTAGCCAAAGCCAGAACGGCGGAATAAACCACTCCGCCGAGTCCCACCCCCAACACGATCACCAGCCACGGAGGCAGGTTGACACTCACGCTGAGCAGCCCCCATAACGCCAGTCCCATCACCGCCGCGCCGGCGATCGATTGCCCGGCAGCCGACCAGATGGTTCGGCCTTCCATCCCGTTCAATTTGCGGCGCAGCAGCACGATCAAAATGATGCATTCCAGCGTGGTCGCCAGAGAATGCGCCAGAGCCAGGCCGCCCAATGGGAGCCAACCCGCC
>DATBWK010000037.1:0-6025 GCA_036514835.1 Bellilinea sp. | reverse complement strand
ACTGGCTATCTCAGTGGCATTTATTTACAGCGTGGCTTCCCTGTTCCTGCCTGGACAGGCCGACTTTTTCTGGGAGCTGGTCACACTGATCGACATCATGCTGCTGGGACATTGGATCGAGATGCGCAGCGTGCGGCAAGCCTCCGGCGCGTTGAATGCACTGGCCAAATTGATGCCGGATACCGCCGAGCGCATCCTGCCGGATGGCAGCACGGAGACCGTACGCGTTAATCAGCTGCGCACCGGCGACAGGCTGCTGGTTCGACCGGGCGCCAGTATCCCGGCGGACGGCGAGATCATCGACGGCGAGTCGTCCATCAATGAGGCCATGATCACCGGCGAGTCGAAACCTTTGGACAAAGCGGTTGGGGCCAGGGTGATTGGCGGGTCGATCAACGGCGACGGCAGTCTGCGGGTGCAGGTGACTGCCACCGGCGACCAGACGGCTCTGGCAGGCATCATGCGCCTGGTGGAACAGGCGCAGCAATCCAAGAGCCGCACCCAGATCCTGGCGGATAAAGCCGCCGGATGGCTGTTTTACATTGCATTGGGAGTGGCAGCCATCACTGCCGTTGCCTGGATCATTGCCACCGGTTTCAACATTAGCGTGATCGAGCGGGTGGCGACAGTGCTGGTAATCGCCTGCCCTCACGCACTGGGATTGGCAGTACCGCTGGTGGTGTCGATCACCACCGCCATGGGGGCAGCCAACGGCATTCTGGTGCGCGACCGGCTGGCATTGGAAAAAATGCGCCTGATCGACACCGTGCTGTTCGACAAAACCGGCACGCTGACAGAGGGAAAATTCGGCGTGGTAGGCATGGCTGCGGCTGACGGGTTCAAGGAAGACGAAGCGCTGGCACTGGCAGCGGCGGTGGAAGGTGATTCCGAACATACCATTGCCCGCGGCATTCGCGAAAGTGCTGAAAAACGCGGCTTGACCCTGCCAGAGGTGCGCGGCTTCGAGGCGATCAAAGGCCGCGGGGCGCAGGCTCACAGCAGCGAACACATGCTTTACGTTGGCGGGCCACGGCTGTTGGAGCTGCTGAAAACCAGCCTGCCGGCCCCGCTGGCGCAGTTCGAGACGCAAGCCAGCGCCAAGGGGCAAAGCGTAGTGCATTTACTGCAGTCCAATCATGACGGCTCCAGCCCGCAGGCGGTGGCATCCTTTGCCCTGGCGGATGTGATCCGGTCGGAAAGCCGCCAGGCGGTCGAAAAGCTGCATGAGATGGGTGTGCAGGTAGCCATGCTGACAGGAGACAGCCAGGCGGTGGCGAAAGCCGTGGCAGACGAGTTGGGGATCGACACTTATTTCGCCGAGGTGCTGCCGGAGCATAAGGACGCCAAGGTGAGCGAATTGCAGGGGCAAGGGCGCAAGGTTGCCATGGTAGGCGACGGCGTCAACGACGCGCCGGCTTTGACCCGCGCCGACGTGGGCATCGCGGTCGGCAGCGGCACGGATGTGGCGGTCGAATCTGCTGGAATCATCCTGGTGCGCAATAATCCGCTGGATGTGGTGAAGATTATCAAACTCAGTCAGAACAGCTACAATAAGATGATCCAGAACCTGGTCTGGGCCGCCGGCTACAATGTTGTCGCCCTGCCGCTGGCAGCCGGCGTGCTGGCACCCATTGGCATCCTGCTCTCGCCGGCAGTTGGCGCCATTCTGATGTCGCTCAGCACAGTGATTGTGGCCATCAACGCACAATTGCTGCGCCGCAATGCACTTTAAACCTCAATTCCGCGAGACGTCTTGATTCAACCCTCCGCAACGCCGCAACACCAGCCCTGGACACGCCGCATCCTCAATTTCCTTGGACTGCATCGCAGCATGGCAGCCATGCTGGCTATGGCGATTCTGGTGGGCATGGGCGAGAATATGGCCGAACGCTTCCTGCCGGTGTATCTACTGGCATTGGGTGGCGGAGCGCTGGCGGTGAGCGCGTTGAATGGCATGGACAACCTGCTCAGCGCGCTGTACTCCTTCCCGGGCGGCTACCTGAGTGACCGGCTGGGGTATAAACGTGCGCTGCTGGTTTTCAACCTGATTGCCATGGCGGGCTACCTGGTGGTCATATTAATACCAGCCTGGTGGGCGGTGCTGCTGGGCGCCGCGCTGTTTCTATCCTGGTCGGCTATTTCACTGCCGGCGACCATGAGCCTGGTGGCGGCGGTTCTGCCGGAAAAGAAACGCACCATGGGGGTATCAATGCACTCGCTGGTGCGGCGCATTCCCATGGCGCTGGGTCCGGTCATTGGCGGGCTGCTGATTGCCTGGCAGGGCGAGGTGGACGGCATCCGCTATGCATTTATCGCGGCGCTGGTGCTGGCAGGGGTGGCGTTGGTGGTACAACAGCGTTTTGTCGAGGAACGCCCGCGGGCAGCCAAAGCGGAAGGCAACCCGCTCAAGCTGCTGGGCGGCATGTCCGGCTCGTTCCGCATCCTGCTGGCGGCGGACATTCTGGTGCGCTTTAGCGAGCAAATCCCGTATGCCTTTATGGCCATCTGGGTGGTGAAAAATAACGGGCTGTCGCCGGTCACGTTTGGCGTGCTGACCACCATTGAGATGGTCACCGCCATGCTGGTGTATATTCCGGTGGCTTACCTGGCTGATAAGGGTTCCAAAAAGCCGTTTGTGGCCATCACCTTTGGCTTTTTCACCCTGTTTCCGCTGATTTTCATGCTGTCGCATAACTTCTGGATGTTCGTGCTGGCTTTCATTATCCGCGGGCTGAAAGAATTTGGCGAACCGACGCGCAAGGCGCTGATCATGGACCTGGCGCCGGAGGGGCAGAAAGCCGGGATGTTCGGGTTGTACTACCTGCTGCGGGATGTGATCGTCTCGGTGGCAGCCTTCAGCGCCGGCTGGCTGTGGAATATTTCACCGCAGGTGAATTTCCTGGCGGCCTTTGGCTTTGGAGTGATTGGCACCATGTTTTTTGCGATTTTTGGCAAAGATGTGGTTGCAGAAAAAACAGCCACGGCTTAAGGAATTGCCAGATTTAGCAGATCCTCCAACCAGACGCCTTCGGTGAACAACTGGTCTTTCCAGCCCGGGGACAAACGGTCGAGCAAGGCTGCCTGAGCGAAGCCGCTGTAGTAGAAGCGTCCGTCACCATCATCGCTGGCCATACGCCGGATTTGCTGGATTTCCCGGTCCCATGCGCGGGCGGCATTGCGATAAGTATTGAATTCTTTGTCTTGAGACATGGTTTCCAGCGGGGTATAGCTGGTCGTTTCGGAGGCCAGAACGGAAATCTTGAGTTCGGCGTATTTGGCGATGCCTTCTTCCCATTCGCGGGTCTGCTCCAGTTCGATCAACTTTTGGGATAAATTCGCGTTTTCACGGCGGGCTGCCCGCTGAATGAGAAAGTCGCGAGCCAGGGCGGCGGCTTCTTCGGTAGTTTCTGCCCGCATTGCCTGGTTAAGCAGATCTAACTCCGTGTGCCAGGCGGCGACGAAAGGCTCGTCCTGCGATGGGTAGCTTGAACCATTGACATTGTTGATGCGCTCAGCTTCGTTCAATTGGCCGGGTATTTTTATCCCCTGATAAGCGTGGAGCGATTCATGGGCGATCAGGCGGATGTAGGTGTCACTGTTCGGCACGAGCTGGTCAACGAACAGGCTTACCGGTAAAACAGCGCTCAAAACAGCCGGCAAATCCTGTTGAATTTGAACTGTCATGACCGTTTTCATCCAGTCATATATTGAAAGGCTGGCGACCCAGCGGTCACCGACCTGGACGGTGAAAGCCTGGGTATGACCGTCTGGCTGCTCGTATAGCTGGCGGTAATACGACTGACCGAGGAAGGTGTCGTTTGGCACGAGTTCCCAGGGTTGACCGAGGCGGGTGCCGTGCGGCATTTTGACCCAACCGTCAGCCGGTTCGGGGAAGCCTACCAGGAACAGGTAAGCCTGGTTGTAGACAATGACCGGGATATCGACCTCAGCCCAACCCGGAATAACTTCCGGGCCGAGTGTCTGGCGTAAGTGATAGGCTTCAGCCAGACGGGCTTTATCCAGTTCGCTGAGGTGGTCGAGGGCGGTTTCAGGTTGCGGGGTGAAGGCGTTAACCAGGAATGAAGCGGCCAATGTTGCCAGACACAGCCCGGTCAAGGACAGGATGATGATAACGACTAAACTGACTTTTCTTTTTGCTTTGGTTTTCATAGAATATTTCCAGCATATTGCCCAGATAGAAAGAACTTGTCAAACAAGATCCATGTTAATGTAACGAAAATTATTGACTGAAGGTTGCGGAGAGGGGCGATCTTGCAGACCGCCGCGCAAATTGGAAATTTGCGCTACTGGCACCTGGCGGAGCGATGTGTCTGGCGCCAGGATACCGAGATCCTTCGGTCGCAGAAGGCGCTTCCTCAGGATGACAAACAGGAACGGCTAGCAGGATCTTGTAGGGCGATCTTGCAGATCGCCGCGCAAACTGACAGTTTACGCTACTGTCTCTGGATGAACGACCGGCATTATTTGTCGGGCGACTTTCCCCGCAGCCGTTTGCTCGAAGTGCAGGACGGTGCCAGCAATACGCTGTTCGACGGCAAACACGACGAGCAGTACATTTAACCCATTCGCTTTACCACGGTGCTGGTGCGGCAGGCGTCCGGTGGTTGTTCCACCGGATGCAATTTTCCTCTGCCACCACGCGTTTTCCGGATGTGCGGAAATCATAGAGTACTTTATAAAGCCTGCGCCGCCTTCTTCTGGCGTTTCCAAACCAGCCATATTGCCAGGACGATCAAAGCCAGAAATTCGGCAAAGCCGAGCGCTGCAATGGTCGGCAGGGCCAACTGATCGGTGATCAGGGTTTTCAACTGGCCGAGCGGTTGGAAGAATGGATAGAGAATGAGAATGGATTTCGTCAGACGGAAAGCGGCGGCGTACATCAACCCGATGAAGAACAGGAAGACCATTTCGCTTACCGGCATGCCGTAACCAATGTGATAGGCGGCGTACAGCGCGGAAGCGAGGAGGATGCTCGGAAGGATGCCGAAAGCTTCTTCCAGGCGCAGCTGCACCCAGCCGCGCCAAAAGATGGCTTCAAACAAACCAATAGCCAAGGAGAGAAAGATTAATGGCAACAGCTGGGCAAAGGGCGGCATCTCGGTATTGATATAGGCCGGAATATATAGCGCCAGCGAGAAAACAAGCTGGACTAACACGCTTCGCTTCCAGTAGCGGGTCGTGATGCCGAGATCGGCGAGCGTGCGCTTGCGAATGAGCACCGTCCAGATCAATGGGATGCCGACGCCGAACAATCCGGCGCCGACCAGGGCGTAGAGCAGGAAATAACCCATCCCTCCCCAGACTTCGCGGCCGATCAGGAAGGTGGCGCTGTACAGCGCGCCCACCACCAGCAGCCAGGAGGCGGCAACCACAATCAGATCGGCGCTGAGATTCCAGCGCAGCTTGAAAACCAGAGTAGATGTTTTGCGAATGGCAGCGTCCATGGGTTTCCTCTTTGATGTTTAATAAATCTGAGATTTTCGGAATGGGATGAATTTATCCCCCGGTGATTAGGATATACCAGGGAGTGATCAATCGCATCCGACGATCAGGCAGGGTGAAACCGCCGAACGGATAGTCTTAATTCGACGGTTGACCAGGCGCTTTATATTATGGACATACTGCCGTGCATTTGCTTGAATCGGAAAGTCAAGTCAGCCGGCGATCGTTAGATAGCCGGCAAAAAATCTCGCGGACGGTCCAGGGCTTATCCGGCGTTGTCGTAGGCGGTGCGCAGCCAGGCGATCAATTCAGCGTCCACCTGATCGGCAGCGGTCAGGTTGACCTTGTACTGGCACATGCCGCCGGGCGGCAGCAGGATCAGGCGCTCAGTCGGCTCAAGGCCTTTCATGTTGAGGCCTACTTCCACACGGTTTTTGGCGGCAGGGCCAACCATGGCAAACTGGCGCTTGCGGCGCAGGCTGAGGTAGGTCTTTTTAGGCGAAATTTCGAATTCACCGAAGGATTGTGCCGCTGCCATGACCCGGTCATGAATGGGGCGCAG
>DATBWK010000036.1:0-2358 GCA_036514835.1 Bellilinea sp. | reverse complement strand
CAATGGTCTGTGTCAAGCTTGCCATGCTGAAGATGGAAAGACATTGAACTTTGGCGATGAAAGTGAACCCGAATATGTTGGAACGATTGCATCGGACAATCCGTGGGAGTTCTGGCATAAAGTGTCTTTCGGTCAGCCATATACACAAATGCCCTCGGCATTAAAAAGCAACTGGTCATTCCAGGACATAGCAGATTTACTTGCTTATGCCCAAACCCTGCCGACTGAGTGATCGGGTGGAATGAGTATGCAGAATTTCCTATGTGCTAGAGTTGAGGAGTGGGTATTACTTCTTCAAAAGAAACCTGAAGTAACCGACACCTGCCTGGCTTGTACGATTAATAGCGGCAATACTGCTTATCCGAAATCAATAAAAGCAGAAGTAGAATTGGCATAGGCGAATCAACTCAGGCATGATAGGCTAGATATTGCGTATAGCCACTTAATTTAGATAAAATAATAGGGCGGGGATAAGATTCCTCGCCCTGGGTCTTATTAAGGTATAAATTATCCGCGGCGAATGGCGCTCCAACCGGCGTAAGCGGCGGTTTCACCCAATTCGGCTTCAATGCGCAGCAGCTGGTTGTACTTGGCAACGCGGTCGGAGCGGGCGGGCGCGCCGGTCTTGATTTGGCCGGTGTTCAAGGCCACTGCCAGGTCGGCAATGGTTGAGTCTTCGGTCTCGCCGGAGCGGTGCGAGGTCACAGCCCGCCAGCCGGCGCGGTGGCAGGTTTCAACCGCTTCGATCGTCTCGGTCAGCGTACCGATCTGATTGACCTTGACCAGCAGGGCATTGCAGGCTTTTTCCTTGATCCCCCGGCGGACGCGGGCGGGATTGGTAACCAGCAGATCATCGCCCACCAACTGGACTTTGTTACCAATTTCAGCAGTGATGTGTATCCAACCTTCCCAGTCGTCTTCAGCCAGACCGTCTTCGATGGACACGATCGGATACTGGTCTACCCAGTTCATCCAGAAAGCGACCATCTCGTCACTGGACAGTTTGCGGCCTTCTTTGCGCAGATTATAGGTTTTGCTCTCAGAATCATAGAATTCGGAGGCTGCTGGGTCGAGGGCGATGGCAACCTGTTCACCAGCTTTGTAACCGGCTTTTTCGATGGCTTCCAGGATCACTTCAACAGCTTCCACATTGGTTTTCAACGGGGGAGCATAACCGCCTTCGTCACCGACCAGGGTGGGGTAGCCGCGCGCCTTGAGCACTGCCTTGAGCGAGTGGTAGATTTCAGTCCCCCAGCGCAGACCCTCCGAGAAGGAAGGCGCACCCAGCGGCATGACCATAAATTCCTGGGCGTCAGTGGATTGCCAGGCAGTGTGGGCGCCACCGTTGAGGATGTTCATCATCGGGACTGGCAGCACATGAGCGTAGACGCCGCCAATATAGCGGTATAACGGCAGACCCAGTGCGTTAGCAGCCGCTTTGGCAACTGCCAGGCTGGTACCCAGAATCGCATTGGCGCCAAGTTTGGATTTATTGGGGGTGCCGTCCAGCTGCAGTAGCGCCATATCGAGGGCTTTTTGCTCGACGGCGTCCCAGCCGATCAGGGCATCGGCGATTTCTTTGTTGACGTTCTCAACGGCCTTGAGGACGCCTTTTCCGCTATAGCGGGACTTATCCCCATCGCGCATTTCCAGCGCTTCGTGGGAGCCGGTGGACGCTCCTGAGGGCACTGCGGCGCGGCCCCAGCTTCCGTCACCCAAAACGACCTCGACCTCAACTGTCGGGTTGCCGCGTGAATCCAGTATTTCCTGTGCGAAGATTGACTCGATTGTTGTATCCATGCTATCCCTCATTTTGTGATTTGCAGGCGTTCAGGCCTGTTGCTTGTATACACGATTGCACCCAAGTATAACCGGATTCAGGTCTACCTGGGTGCATATTTGTGAACCAATGCACAATTATTTAGCAGCGACTTTACGTTTGGCTCCATTGGCCTCAAATGGATGGGTGGTGATCCTGGCTCGGTCGCAAGCTGCTTTGACGAAGGCTTTGAATAACGGGTGCGGGCGGTTAGGTCGGCTGAGAAACTCGGGGTGGAATTGGGTGCCGACCATAAACGGGTGATCAGCCAGTTCGACGATTTCGACCAGACGCCCGTCCGGCGACAGACCGGAAATTATCAGGCCGGCGGCGGTGAGTTGTTCACGGTACGCATTGTTGAACTCAAAGCGGTGACGGTGGCGTTCCTGTACCTGATCTTGCTGGTAGGCGGTCTTGGTCAAGGTACCGAGCTGTAAGTCACAGGGGTAGAGGCCCAGGCGCATGGTGCCGCCCATGTCGGTGATTTGATGCTGATCCGGCATGAGGTCGATGACCGGATGTTGGGTGGAGCGTTCAAA
>DATBWK010000035.1:0-2332 GCA_036514835.1 Bellilinea sp. | reverse complement strand
TGTAATTTTATACCCGAAGAGAGCAGGATCATCATTCTTGCTTGAACGTGCTATACTACCGTCCGTTCTTACAGGTCAACCATGCTGCCGACTGCCGCCAAACCATCCTCAACACTATCCTACCGAACCATCTTCAAAACCTGGTGGCCTCTGGCTTTCAGCTGGGTGCTGATGAGCGCTGAACTGCC
Organism: Bellilinea sp.; assembly: GCA_036514835.1. Lineage (GTDB taxonomy): Bacteria > Chloroflexota > Anaerolineae > Anaerolineales > Anaerolineaceae > Bellilinea. The sequence continues at coordinate 2,144 of DATBWK010000035.1, read as the reverse complement.
GGCACTCAGCGCGGTGATGGCCCGGCTGGCGAATCCGGAAATCAATCTGGCAGCTTACAGCGGAGTGATTTGGCCGGTGGCGTTGATCATCGAAGCGCCGATCATTATGCTGCTGGCTGCTTCGACGGCTCTGAGCAAGGATTGGGCTTCGTACCAAAAACTCAACAAGTTTATGCTTATTTCCGGCGCGGTGTTGACCGGGGTGCACGCGGTGGTCACCTTTACGCCGCTGTATTACGTGGTTGTGACCAAGATTATGAGCGTACCGGAAGCCATCATTGAACCCGGGCGGGTCGGGCTTGCGATTATGCTGCCGTGGACCTGGGCGATTGCTTACCGCCGCTTCAACCAGGGTGTATTGATCCGTTTTGGCCATTCGAACGCCATTGGCACTGGAACCATGCTGCGTTTGGCGGTCGCAGGCGTCATTTTAATGCTCGGTTACTGGCATAAAGGCTTCGCCGGCGTGGTGGTTGGCGCGACGGCGCAGGCATTGGCGGTAATTGCTGAGGCAATTTACACCAGCGTGAAAGTCAGACCGGTGATCCAGTACCAGCTCAAGCCAGCTGCGCCGGTCGAAACCTTGACCTGGAAGAAATTTATCAATTTTTATACGCCGCTGGCGTTGACCTCGTTCATCACGTTATTGTGGCAGCCGTTCGGATCCGCTGCCATGAGCCGTATGCCGCTGCCGATTGAATCACTGGCGACCTGGCCGGCGCTGGCAGGTCTGGTGGCAATTTTGCGTTCGTCCGGGTATGCTTTCAATGAGGTGACAGTCGCGCTGCTCGACAAACCCGGTTCCTTGCAGTCCATGAGAAAGGCCACTGGTTTCCTTTCCGGTGCCATCGGTCTGACACACCTGGTATTAGTCGTTACTCCGCTGGCAAGTTTGTGGTTTTTTAACATTTCAGCGCTTGAACCTCCTCTGGCCAGAATGGGATGGCAGGCTTTCTGGCTGGCGCTGCCGCTCTCAGCTATGACGGTGTTGCAGAGCTGGTTCCAGGGGGCGATTCTGGTCAGCCACAAAACCCGGGCGGTGTCCGAGTCGGTGACCATCATGCTGGTCACACTTTTGATTGTCTATGGCATTGGCGTGCGCCTGCAGACCCAGCCGGGTTTATTTTTCGCCATCGGCGGGCTGATGGTCGCCAATGTTGCCCAAATGTCCTGGTTGTGGTGGCGCAGCCGCCCCGTGATGCGTGCCTTGAACGAACGCGACATGAAACCGGCTGGTATCGTTAATCCCGCAGTGGATTAATCCTGTTTGGCTGCCAGCAAAGTTTGCTTATCCAGAGGGTGCAGAAAAGCTGTTTCCAGCGCGTTCGCCTGAGCTTGAGAAATCTGGCGGTCTGTCAATCCGGCAGCCGGTGCGGCAACCTCATACTCGTGTTTCAGCGTAATGCCGCTGATCCCAGGGTCATCGGTGTTGATGGTTGCCAACAGCCCAGCCTCCAGCATTCGGCGCAGCGGGTGCGCGTCAAAGGTAGGCACGGTGGAGGTTTGCACGTTGCTGGTGAGATTGGCTTCGATGCCAATATGCCGTTCGAGCAGCAGGTCAACCACCAAAGGGTCTTCGAATAAACGCACGGCATGCCCAATGCGCTCCGCCCCCAACTGCTCGACCGCGGTGCGAATGCTGGCAGCGCCGTCCGATTCGCCCGCGTGAGCGGTGATGTGCAGTCCAGCATCTCGAGCCTTTTTGAAATGCGGGGTGAAGAGTTCTGCCGGGAAATTGGCTTCGTCACCTGCCAGATCCAGCCCAATCAGATGGTCGCTGAAGCTGAGAATGGATTCTAACTCGCGGGCTGCCACTTCGACGCCGTATGTGCGCGACAGGATGCCGATTAACTGCACCGGGACGCTGAAGTCGCGCACTCCGGCTTCTACGCCGTCTACCACGGCTTCCACCACGCCAGCTGCGTCCAATCCATGGCGTGCTGCCATAAACCACGGGCTGAAGCGCAGCTCGGCGTAGTCGATGCCTTCCTGCAGCAAGTCCTGTACATTTTCATAGGCGATCCGGCGGCAGGCGTTGTAATCCACCAATATTGCCGTCAACCATTTGAATTTTTCGAGAAACGCCATTACACCCGGCTGAGGTTCGGTGACCTGAACGTGCGGACGCAGTCCTTCGACATCCC
>DATBWK010000034.1:0-3999 GCA_036514835.1 Bellilinea sp. | reverse complement strand
TTTATCATACAGCGTTTGTGGAGTATCCAGCTGCTGCAGAATGCCTTTGTTCATGACGGCGATACGGGTCGCCATGGTCATGGCTTCCACCTGGTCGTGGGTCACATAAATGAAGGTGGTATGCAGACTCTGGTGGAGTTTACTGATCTGAGCGCGGGTCTGGACGCGTAATTTAGCATCCAGGTTGGAGAGCGGCTCGTCGAACAGGAACACCTTCGGTTCACGCACAATAGCGCGCCCTACAGCAACACGCTGCCGCTGACCGCCGGAAAGTTCACGCGGTTTACGTTTGAGCAGCATTTCGATGCCGAGGATCTCGGCGGCTTGCTGTACCCGGCGCTGAATGTCTGCCTTTGGTACCTTGCGAAGTTTCAAGCCAAATGCCATGTTATCGAAGACAGTCATATGCGGATAAAGCGCATAGGATTGGAACACCATAGCGATGTCGCGGTCCTTGGGCGGTACGTCATTGACCACCGTATCTCCGATCAACACGCGGCCGTCGGTGACCTCTTCCAAACCTGCCAGGCAGCGCAGGGCTGTCGTTTTACCGCAGCCGGATGGCCCCACCAACACCAAAAATTCCTTGTCCTCGATTCGAATATTCAGGTCATTGATCGCAATGAAATCCCCGAATTTCTTCCAAACATGATCGTACGTTACACCAGCCATTTTCTGCAAACCTCCTTCCGGAATGAGTATCGTGGTTTCATTATATGACACGCAAAATATTTGCGCAACCGGATTTTCGTATCAATTTTCACAAGTCCACACTTTACACGGTAGAACACGCGTGCTATAATTATTGCACTTCAAAAGTTTTGCTGGAGGAAACCATGCCTGAAGTCCCTGAAATTGCATCCCGCGCCCGAGAATTAAACACGGTCCTCCCAGGAAAGATGATCAGCGGGGTGGAAATTAATCAGCCCAAATGCCTGAATGTTCCAGTCGAACAATTCAGTTCGGGGCTGGTTGGAGCTGTGGTTGACAAAGCTGGTTACCACGGCAAATGGATTCAGGTGTATACCAACCAGGGTTGGCTGCTGATCAATTTGGGCATGGGCGGGGACATCCTGCTGGTCAACCGTGAGACGCTGCCGGATAAACATACGATTGTGATTGACTTTACGGACGCCACCTGCCTGTCTCTCAGCTTCTGGTGGTTCGGGCATGCACACTATGTTCCGGAAGATTCGCTGTCTTCCCATGCGCCCACTGCCAAACTCGGACCGAACGTTCTGGACCTGTCACTGGAAGATTTTCGCCGCGTGACTGCCGGTCAAAGGACAACTGTTAAGACATTCCTACTGGATCAAAGCCGGGTGGCAGGCATTGGGAATGCTTATGCCCACGATATTTTGTTTCTGGCACGCATTCATCCTCTGCGTAAAATGGACAGCCTGAGCCCGGCCGAGATCGACGGATTATATAAGGGGATTCAGGACGGGCTGCGTCCGAGCCTGGAAGAGAATGGTGCATTTTACGAGAAGGATATCTACGGTCGACCTGGCGGCTTTGCCTTGGAGCGGATCTTGATTGGTTACCGGGAAAATTCACCCTGTCCGGAATGCGGTACGCCGATTGTCAAGATTAAAACCGGGAGCACCAGCAGTTTTATCTGCCCGCAGCATCAACCGCTGAAATGAAAAAGTGATCTCGTAATTTCGCAACTTACGCGGCAGTCAGGCGTAAATTAACTGGCTGGCAAAAGGAAATCCCTTCCTTAATTTTAATTATTGACTGTTTTGGTCAATTGTCGTCCCGATACCATAGTTGCCTGTATAATGTAGGATTGCCTACCGCCCTCCCTCATGGGAGGAAGCATTATTGTTGAAGGAAGTTGTATGTCTGTTTCGCAGAATTGGCTCGATTACGATTTAAAGAACACTATCCACTCCAACCGTCTGGTTGGATTGTGGCGCATGATGACTGGCTTCCGGTTGAACTATGTTGGCGCCAATCTGAGTCTTGGCATTTCGGCACTGGCTAAAACCAGCACGTACATTCTGCTGCGCTACTTCGTCGATCACCACCTGGTAGCCCGCGATGCGACTGTTGCCTTGTGGGTCATCGCTCTAGGTTTTGTCGGATTGGCAGCGGTCGAGGGGTCGGCATCCTTCATGAGCGGGCGGTTGGCTTCATTAACCGCCGAAGGGGTGGCGCGCCGTTTGCGCAATTATCTCTACAATCACATTCAGCACCTGAGCTTCACTTACCACTCAAAAATTGAGACTGGAGAACTGATTCAGCGCTCGACCTCGGACGTGGACGCCATGCGGCGCTTCTTTGCCGACCAGGCTATTGGCATGGGCCGAATTGTGCTGCTGTTTTTGATCAATTTCATCGCCATCTTGCAGCTGAACGTCCGGTTGGCGCTGTTATCGATCATCGTGGTTCCCTTTATTATTCTGGTCTCCTTGTATTTCTTTCGAAAAATTTCTGCCCTGTACGAATCGTATCAGGCGCAGGATGCGGTCGTTTCGACTACCCTGCAAGAAAACTTGTCCGGCGTGCGGGTGGTGAAAGCCTTTGCCCGCCAGGAATACGAGATCAACAAATTCGACCGCGATAACTGGGAAAAGTTTATTCGCGGACGCAACCTGCTCAGCATGCACTCTATTTTTTGGCCTATTTCGGATACGGTTTGCAATATACAGATCATCGCCGGCTTTTTGATCGGCGCTTTAATGACCATCAGCGGCGAGATCACAATCGGCACTTATCTGGCGTATGCCGGTTTGATCGTATGGATTATTTTCCCGATGCGCAACCTGGGAAGATTAATCGTACAGACGTCAACCGGGATGGTGTCGTATAACCGGGTGATGGCGATCATCAAGGAAGACCGTGAGCCGCTCGACCAGGGTGATTACCAACCGAAAGACGGACCGAAAGGCCAGATTGAATTCAAGAATGTTGGATTCTCTTATGAAGAAGGCAGCCAGGCGCTCGAAGATATCAGTTTTATGGTCCAACCCGGAAAGGTGATTGCGCTTTTAGGTTCCACCGGCTCCGGTAAGACCACGCTGGTCAACTTGTTGCCGCGTTTTTATGATTACACGACCGGCAGTGTATTGCTGGATGGCATCGAGCTGAATCGCTATCCACGGCGCTACCTGCGCCAACATATTGGCATCGTCGAGCAGGAACCGTTTCTTTTTTCGCGCAGCATTCGGGAAAACATCTCTTATGGCGTGGGGCGCGATGTACCCCAAGAAGAAATTGAAGCTGCGGCACGGGCAGCTGCCGTTCATGACGTGATCCTCACCTTCGAGAAAGGGTACGGCACCCTGGTGGGCGAGCGCGGGGTCACACTGTCCGGCGGCCAAAAACAGCGGGTAGCTATCGCCCGTACCCTGCTCAAAAATCCGCGCATTCTGATTTTGGACGACTCGACTTCTTCGGTGGACACTGAAACCGAGGCTGAAATCCGTGATGCGCTGCAAAATTTGATGAAAGACCGCACCACCTTTGTGATTGCCCACCGGATTCAGAGCATCATGAACGCCGACCTGATTTTGGTGATGGACAACGGCAAAATCGTCCAGCATGGCAAACACGCAGACCTGGTGAAAAAAGACGGAATTTACCAGCAAATATTTAACATCCAGACCCGCATCGACGACGAGTTGGAGAAGGAGATCGCCAGTGTCGGATGAATATTTTGAAGAAGAGGAGTTCAAGGCACAGGTCAATGGAAAAACCCTGCGCCGAATCCTGGGATTGACGCGACCCCATCTCAAGTGGGTCATCGGCTTTCTGATCGCGGTCGCGGTTGTCTCAGGCCTGGATTCTATCTTCACTTACCTGAGCAAACTGATCATTGACGACGGCATTTTGGCCGGCGATAAACCTACTCTTTACCGGCTGCTGGCAACCTACGGTGGTTTGACGCTGGTGCAAGCCGCTGGCGTTTTGAGCTTCGTTTACCTGGCAGGGGTTCTCGGCGAGCGGGTGCGATATGACCTGCGGCAGAAAATGTTCAATCACCTGCAAGGA
>DATBWK010000033.1:0-3396 GCA_036514835.1 Bellilinea sp. | reverse complement strand
TGGACATGCTATAATCATTTCAACCTGGTAATTGCCCTGCCAGGTATCTATTTAATGTAGACACCTTTATGACCTTTGCCCACCTGCATGTTCACACCCAATACTCGCTGCTGGACGGCTTTGCGAACATCAAAAAGCTGGTTCAGAAGGTAAAAGATATGAACATGCCGGCGGTGGCAATCACCGACCACGGCACCATGTTTGGCGTGATCGAGTTCTTCAACACCGCCACCGCCGCCGGGATCAAACCGATCATCGGGTTAGAAGCCTATATGGCTGCGCGCGGCATGAACGAGCGCGACTCCAAGTTAGACAAATCTTCTTCGCATCTGCTGCTGCTGGCTGAAAATGCCACCGGCTATCAAAACTTGCTCAAAATTGCCAGCGCCGCGCAGCTGGAGGGTTTTTACTACTTCCCGCGTATCGATCACGACTTTTTAGCTGCCCACGCTGAGGGGTTGATCGCCACATCAGGCTGCATGGCAGCTGAAATTCCCCGCACGATCATCGATAAAGGCCCCGAGGCTGCCCGCGCCAAGCTGGACTGGTATTATGACGTCTTCGGTCCGAACAACTTCTTTCTGGAACTCCAACAGCACAATATTGCCGACCTGCAGACCATCAATAAAGCCTTGATGAGTCTGGGACCGCGTTACCAGGCGCGCTATGTGGCAACCAACGACGTGCATTACGTGGAGCCGGAGGATTGGCGCTATCAGGATATCCTGCTGGCGATTCAAACCGGTTCGCTGATCAGCGAGCCGAACCGCTTCCGCATGTCGGACAATTCCTACTATCTGCGTACGCCGGACGAAATGGCGCGCATGTTCGCAGAGGTCCCCGAAGCGCTCAGTAACACGCTGCTGATCGCCGAACGCGCCAACGTCGACCTTTCGAGTAAGGGCTACCACCTGCCGTTGTTCGAAGTGCCGGAGGGGCATACCACCCAGACCTATTTGCGCCAGCTGTGTGAGCAGGGTTTGTTGCAGCGGTACGGTGAACAAGCCTCCGATCCCGAAATTCGCAAGCGGCTGGAATATGAGCTCAAAGTTATCCATGAAATGGGCTTCGATGCCTATTTCCTGATCGTGTGGGATCTGTGCTGCTTTGCGCGCACCAATGGCATCTGGTACAACGTGCGCGGCTCCGGGAACGGCTCGATGGTGGCGTATACACTGGATGTCACCATTGTCGAACCGCTGGGGCACGGGCTAATATTTGAGCGCTTCCTCAATCCTTCGCGGGTCTCCATGCCGGATATCGACCTGGATTTCCAGGATGATAAACGCTCCACCATGCTGGAATACACTGCCCAGAAATACGGCAATGACCGGGTGGCTCAGATCATCACCTTTGGCACGTTGGGCGCACGCGGCGCCATCCGTGATGTCGGCCGGGTGATGGACATCCCACTCAACGAAGTGGACCGCGTCACCAAGCTGGTGCCCAGCATTCCCAGCAAACCCATGACCATCCTCGAAGCAGTGGAAGCCACGCCGGAGTTAAAAAATCTGTATAACCAGACCCCGTACCTGAAGGAATTGATCGACACCGCTGCACATATGGAAGGCGCGGTTCGCAATGCCGGCACCCATGCTGCCGGTGTGATCATCACCGACAAGCCGATTCTTGAGTACATTCCGCTGCACCGCCCCACCAGCGGCTCGGAAGAATCTCCCATCAAAACAGTCACACAGTTCGAAATGGCGATCGTCGATTCGCTCGGGCTGCTCAAGGTGGACTTCCTTGGTCTGGCAACGCTGACCATCATGCAGCGCGCTTGCGACCTGATCGAGGCGCGCCATGGGGTGAAGTTCAACCTCAACAACATCCCCACCGACGACCCCGAAACCTTTGAGTTTATTGGTTCAGGTCATACCGCCGGCGTCTTCCAATTGGAAGGCACGGGGATGACGCGCTACATCATGCAGATGAAGCCCAATAATTTGGCCAACGTGATCGCCATGGTAGCGCTCTACCGGCCAGGACCGCTGGCCTTTATTCCGCAGTACATTAAACGCATGCACGGCGAGGAGGTGGTCACCTACCGAACGTCGGAAATGGAACCCATCTTCCGGGAAACCCTTGGGATTGCCATCTATCAGGAACAGTTGATGCAGGCTGCGGTTGACCTGGGCGGCTATACCCTGCCGGAAGCCGACGAACTGCGCAAAGTCATTTCCAAGAAGCAAACCGACAAACTGGAAAAGTACCGCAAAAAGTTTATTACCGGTGCTGGCAAAAAAGGCATTCCTACCGAAACCGCTCAGCTGATATTTGCCGATTGGGAAGAATTCGCCAAATACGGCTTTAACAAATCGCACGCCGCGGATTACGGCGTTATCGCGGTGCAGACTGCTTATCTCAAAGCACACTACCCGGTCGAATACATGACCGCGCTGCTCTCGGCTTCGAAAAATGAGATCGAGAAAGTGGCGCTTTATGTGGCAGACAGCCGCAGCATGGGCATCGAGGTGCTGCCGCCGGACGTCAACACCAGCCAGTATGATTTCTCGATCGAGGACCGCGATGGTCAGCCTTCAGCTATCCGCTTTGGGCTGGGAGCGGTTAAAAACGTCGGGCAAGCGCCAGTGGACATCATCCTTGAAGCACATTCCCGCGGCCCGTTTACCGACCTGAAAGATTTTGCCTTTCGCGCGGATTTACAAAAGATTGGTAAGCGCTCGCTGGAATGCCTGGTACGGGTAGGCGCTTTGGACCGCTTTGGACCGCGCAAAGCGCTGCTGGAAGGGCTGGACCAATTAATTTCGGTCAGTGCCAGCCATTTCCGTGCACTTTATGCCGGTCAGCTCAGTTTCTTCGGCACGATCGCTGGAGTCGAAGAGGAAATTCGCCTGCCCAACACTCCCTCCCTCGACCGGCGCGAGCAGCTGGAGTGGGAACGCGAGTTGATTGGGCTGTACGTTTCAGATCATCCGCTCACGCCTTACCTGCCGACCTTGCAGCGCCGCGTGACGCATTTCTCGAGCGCGCTGGCGGACATGCCGCATAAGGAAAAAGTGACCGTCGCCGGGTTGGTGACCCGCTTCCGCAGCCACCAGACCAAAAAGGGCGACATGATGGGCTTTGTGACGTTGGAAGATGTGCAGGGAGCGGTTGAACTGGTGGTGTTTCCGCGGGCCTGGGCGCAATTCGCCGGCCTGGTGGTGATGGACCGGGTGCTGCAGGCCGAAGGCGCACTGGATAACGAATCCGGCGACCCGAAAGTGCTGGTGGACCTGCTGTCCGAGGTCCTTATTGAAGAAGAAGGTCAATCTTCCGGCCGGGAGGTCGACCCGTACCTGAGTTACCTGCCGGACGAGGAAGACAGCCTCCCGACCGATGAATTTGCGCTCATGATGGATGACCACGCGCTGATGCCGCGTACTCCCAACC
>DATBWK010000032.1:0-27175 GCA_036514835.1 Bellilinea sp. | reverse complement strand
CATGTTAATCCTTCCTCGGCAGCAATACGCGCACGCGGGCTCCCTGCCCATGCAGGGGAGGTACAAATCCTAATTCACCGCCGTGAACATCCACGATCAATTCATAACTAATCGAAAGGCCAAGTCCAGAACCAACTGGTTTGGTGGTGACAAACGGCTCGAAAAGGCGCTCCTCGACCTCGGGTGAAATGCCGCTGCCATTATCTTCGATAAACAACTCGACTTCACTTTGAAGGTCGTTGACCTCAATCCAAATTTGACGATGGTTTGGTTTGGCGCTCACCGCGTCCATAGCGTTCAAAAGCAGGTTGAGAATTACCTGCTGAATATGGTCGCGGATCACTATGATTTCCAGGGAATGGTCCGGAAACTCGCGGCTGACCGTAATTTGTTTGCCGCGCAACTGCGGCTCAATAAGACTTAAAACGGACTCCAACAAGCCCAAAAGGTCCACCGGCTGACGGACCAAACGTTTGGGGCGGTAATATTCCATGGCAGTTTGGGCCAAAGCCGAGACCCGCTCGACTTCCTGGCGCGCCAGTGTGATAAATTCCTGCCGCTGCGATTCAGGCAGGTCGCTGCGCCCCGCCAGATGCAGGCAGTTTTGTACGCTTTGCAAAGGATTATTCAGCTCATGGGCTAAAGAGGCCATTAGACGGCCAAGGGCAGCCATTTTTTCAGCCATGATCAAGCTGCGCTGTGATTCCTCCAGCTGACTGATAAAGTCTTTTAGTTCATTGTAGAGCTGGGCATTTTCAAGCGCCACCGCAGCCTGGCGGGCAAAGATGACGATCAATTCTAGATCGGGATTTTCCCACTCCGGCTGGGCGTGGGAACGGATGGCGTAAAACAGGTATGAATTCTTGGCACGTTTGACCGGCACGCATACCATATCGCGATAATCATTAGCCTTCATCCAGGCAGACATGGCGCCCAGGCGAAGATCCGCGTGGTTTACCAGTGAGTACGGGTCGACGGTTGAAATTTCGTTGAGAAATTTGTCAATTCGGGGAGACGCTACCGATTGAGCCTGGGGCATCAAGGTCGAGCCGGCGAAAACTTCCCAATGGGTGTCCTGGCCATCGTTGATAAAGATACCGGTTACCGAAGACTGGGTCTGGTCGCGGACATCGTTGACGATCAGGCTGCTCAACAGCTCAGGGGTGGTCTCGGCGAATATATGCTCGCTGATGGCGAAGAGCGGGTGGAGGACGTTGAGCCGCAGCGCATCCAGTTTAGTCTGACGTTTTTGGAGCACGGAAGCAACTGTCTCGACCAGCTCGCCAGCGCTGGAAAGGGGTTTAAGCAGCAGTCCGTCAGCGCCAAAACGAAGCGCCTGAACCGCATTTTCCACGGTGCCAAAGCCGGTCATCAATAGAATCGCCAGATCGGGATTGGATTGGGTGACCAGGCTCATCAACTCGAAGCCAGACATGTCCGGCATGCGGATGTCGGTGATCAGCAGATCACAGGCTGTCGATTTAAGCGAATTGAGCGCATCCGCCGTATTATTAACCGCCCTGGCCTGGTAACCGGCACGTTCGAGCAGTCGTTGGCATAACAGCGCATGTGCCAGGTCATCATCAACGATCAGGATTTTTTCACCCGCCATCGGTTGCGACACTCTTTCATGGGATTGAATCTTGCTGGGTAGACGAATTTATCGGCTATTTTAACATTTTATTCGGATAGGCGTTAGTACATGTCTAAACCCGATTGCCAGGGGATCTGTGCGCCTCGCCCACTGAGAGACAAATGATACCCGATGCTATAATGCGAGCAAAGCCATGGGTGAGTTTAAGCATTTCTTCAGTGATGAACCGGAAAAAGCAGCTGCCGCCCGGACAACCCGGTCTACCCGCAGCCGCTTGGGACAGGTTTTTACGCCCTATGCCATCGCCAGATGCATGGCGCAGTGGGTCAGCGCGCAAAAACCGCCTTCGGCGGTGCTCGACCCGGCGCTTGGTTTGGGTGTTTTCCTGCGCTGCCTGCTCGAAGACGAGAACAATTCCGGGATCAAGCTGACGGGGTATGAGGTCGACCCGGAAACCGCCCAGGCTGCGCAGCAATTATTTGAATCCAATGGCTATGCGCAAATCGATGTTCGGAATACTGATTTTTTTAGGGCAGACTGGGACGAAAAGTTTGATGCCATTCTATGCAACCCACCCTACCGCAAATTTCGCGGATTGCCGGATAAAGAATTTTTGGCAGCTATGGTCTTGCAGCATACCGGAATCAGCATCAGCCGTGCGGCCAATTTGTATATTTTTTTCCTGATCAAGCTGATTTGGCAGCTGGCAGACAATGGTCGGGCGGCGGTGATTCTGCCGTTCGAGTTCCTTAACGCGGATTACGGCGTGCCGGTCAAACAGCTGTTGCTGGATCAGGGGATCCTGCGGAAGGTGCTGCTCCTGGGAGAATCCTTCCAACCGTTTGACGAGGTGATCACCACAGCCTGCATCCTGTGCCTGGAGCGCAGCCCTCAGACATGCGTGCCGGAAATGATCGCGGTACATTCGCTGGAGGAATTGACCGCGATTGCAGCAAATTTCAAAACCGGGGACGGTGCGGGTTTGAAGGTGGACCAAAAGACTCACAACATACCAACAGCCGCGCAAAAATGGCATACGCCTGTCCACCTCGCCCATGGTGGTGAGTCTGATCCACTGGTACCACTTTCGACTTTCGGCAAAGTGATGCGCGGGATTGCCACCGGCGATAATGGTTTTTTTATGATCAGTGAAGCACAACGCGTCCAAATCGGGCTTGAAATGGATTGCGTTCTACCTTGCCTGGCAAAATCTAGTTTTGCACCCGATCTACAATTTACAGAAGGCGATTTCTCCAAGTTGAGAGACGATCAAAGACCGGTGTGGTTGGTCAATTTGGCGGGGCATGAGGCGTCACCAGGAGTGCAGCGGTACATTGAGTATGCTATGGAGCGCGGGACAGATCAGCGGTATCTGACGAGGAACCGGTCGCCGTGGTATGCGTTGGAAACGCGACCGCCGGCTCCGCTGCTGGTGACGACCTTCAGCCGAGGGCAGGTCCGCTGGGTACGCAATCTGGCAGGGGTGCGTAATCTGACGGCATTCCATGGTTTTTACCCGCACTCCGGGGTGGATTTGGATTTGTTGTGCGCGTATTTAGTGACACCGCTGGCACAGGACAGGCTGTCACATCAGCGGCGAGAGTATGGCAATGGGCTGCATAAGTATGAGCCGAACGATTTGAACCAGGCGCTGGTGGTAGATTATCGAAAGATCGAAGAAGCGGATAAACGTTTAATTCTCGAATTGTATGGATCGCTGATCGAGAAAAAAGATAGGAGTAAAGTGGACCGAATTGTCAATGTAGGAAACGACTGATCTTTAGGTTAAATTTCCTCCATTAAGATGATATTGACATGTACTAGGTTCCACCTACCACCCGTCTACCCAGCCAGATGCAGCACTAATAGCGTTAGAACCATCTGCCTCAAAAGATTATTACAGGAATGTGAGGGCTTACACACTCCTGTTCGTTTGGTCGAATCCCATAACTTATATGAGGTTTTTCACATCCGGTAATTCTGTGTAGCCCATAACAGAATTCAAATCTTACTATATTGAAGATGAACAAAGCCATTTTCAAATTTTCGCAAATCCACCAGCTTCAACTCTTTTTGAACGTCTTTCGGTAACCAATAATTGCCGCTGCCTATTAGTTGGGGAACTATGAATTGATGATACTCGTCGACAATACCGGCCTTTATGGCTTCAGCCGCTAAATGCGGGCCGCCAATGTCGAAATCTTTATCTGACTCTGCCACTAATTTTTGTATGGTGACTGGGTCAAATGACCGCTCAATCGCCGCATTGGCGATTGTTAAATTCGAAAGCGATGTGGAATAGACGATTTTCTTTGCTGCCCGCCAAATTTTAGCAAAGTCATTCATGGCTTCACTTGGCCCGTCCATCGGTCCACTTGTCCCATCTGTAGGAATGGTGTCCCATACCTTCATAATTTCGTACATGTCGCGTCCAAGTAGAGACGTACCCACATTTCGTACAATTTCATTTACGAATGCATGTACTTCTTCACTTGGCATAGCCCATTCGAAATTACCATTATTATCTGCCACAAAGCCATCTAGCGATGTCGTTATCAGGTATATTAATTTGCCCATTTTTATATTAAACCTAAAGTGGACTTCATTGTCAAATACCGTAAACGACTGATCTTTAGTTCGGACGTCGGGTTTCAGGGCTGCCAGCCAGGTGGCATGAATATCTAGCGTCCGCCGCCCTTTAACGCCGATCTACGGAAGAACCACTCCCTACCCTCCTCATTTTCTTCGAAAATGAAGAGGAAATTAAATAAGAACACCTCTTCCGAGGTGTCGGTAATTGTGGGGCAGGCAATTGAGTCCGAACCCATATCATCCCCTGTCGGGGACTACAGCGTACCCAAAAATTGTGAATTCTGGACTCCGATTTTTCAGATATCGGGTTTCAGGGCTGCCAGCCTGGTGGTATGAATTTCTAGCGTCCGCCGCCCTTCAACGCCGACCTACGGAAGAACCCCTCCCTACCCTCCTCATTTTCTTCGAAAATGAGGAGGGAAATTAAATAAAAACACCTCTTGCGAGGTGTCGGTTTGGGTGGGCAATGGGGGTCGAACCCACAACATCTACATCCACAGTGTAGCGCTCTGCCATTGAGCTATGCCCACCATAAGGTGGATGGATTTTATCACACCAATATGGCTTACGCAAGCCATTGACGGATGGCGTCCAGGATTTGGTCGATGGGCACGGTAGCCTGCTGGCGGGACGCCAGATCCTTGACGGTGGCCTGGCCGGCAGAAAACTCGTCCGGTCCGACAATGACGACAAAACGGATTCCCATCTTATCGGCATATTTCAACTGGCGCGGTAATTTTGCCTCTTCTGTGAAGCAGGCGACTTTAAAGCCAGCATTGCGCAGGTCGGCAGAAATTTTCAAAGAATGATCAAGGAGGGAGGGCTCGAAGACGGTCACAAGAATATCGGCCGGCGAAGGCTTGAACTCCGGCAGGCAGCCGTATTTTTCCAACACCACGCGGATCATGACATCGCCCATGGCGAAGCCAACCGCCGGCAAAGGGTCCCCGCCGACATCTTCGACCAGGTTATCGTAATGCCCACCACCCAGGATGGCCCGCCCTTCCCGGTCTTTGTCGCGCGCCTCGAAGACAGTGCCGGTGTAGTAATCCAGCCCGCGGATGATTTGCGGGTCAAATTTGACATAGGCAGTGGCGCTAAGTGCCTCGAGGGCGGAAAAGACACGGGTCAATTCGGCTGATTCTTTCCACAGCTCGCGATTTGCCAGCATGGCTTTGAGGTCATTGAGTTGGGTCAGAGTCAACCCGGATTGGATGGCAAAGCCGTCCCATTCAGCCGGGATCATCTTGTCGCGGCGGTCGATCAGCATGAACACGGTCTTGCGCAGCGCGTCTGAGGTGACACCGATTTTTTCAAGTTGGCCTTCCATCAACCGACGGTCGTTGATGGAAATATCGACCTGGGCGGGACTTAACCCGACGCTTTTGAAGAAGGCGGCGCAAATGGCGATCAATTCAGCGTCGCCTTCAGGCGAGTTGGCGCCGATTAGATCAACGTTCCATTGGAAAAATTCACGGGTGCGTCCCTTTTGCGGACGCTCATAGCGCCAGAAAGGTCCAAATGACCACCAGCGCAGCGGGTAGGTGAATTGTTTTTGGCGCTGGGCCACCATGCGCGCCAGGGAGGGAGTCAGCTCAGGACGCAGCGTGATCAGGTCGCCGCCGCGGTCGGGAAAAACAAAAGCCTGTTCCTTGACCAACTCTTCGCCTGATTTGGCTGCGTAGAGGTCAATTTTTTCCAGGAAGGGCCCGTCATATTCTTGATAGCCAAAGGATTCCGACACTTCACGCAATTTGCCATACAGCCAGGACCGGACGGCCATGTCTTCGGGGTAGAAATCCCGCGTGCCTTTTAGTGATGCAATGATTTTTTCCATGAAATGCCTTCTCTACTATCTGAGCGTGCCAAAATTTTATCATACACCGTCGTTCAATCGAGGTCATCGCCTGGTTTAAGCCAAAATTATTGGGGCCGACGCCTGAAAGCGGTTTCATTTGTGACAAAATGCACATAGTTGAGGATACTTTCCACTTACCCTTCTTCAACGTGTATGTTAATCTTGAATGGCAATCATTGCCCGATATTTTATTTTCGGTTGGGAACCCACATGAGAGTACAAGAATTTATTTCGATCATCAACGGCACGGTGTTGAATCCATCGGCCGACCTTTCAACTGAAGTAAGCGGCTGCGGTGCAGCCGATTTAATGAGCGATGTGCTGGCCTCGCTGCAGCCAGCTACAGTCCTCCTGACCGGTTTATGCAACCCGCAAGTCATTCGGACCGCCCAAATGGCAGACATTACCGCGGTGGTGATTGTGCGCGGGAAAAACCCAGCGCTGGAAACCATTCATCTGGCGGAGACGGAAAGAATCCCTTTGATCACCACGCCCATGGGCATGTTCGAGGCCTGTGGAAGGTTGTATCAAGCCGGGCTGATCTGTCTGGAAGGCCCAGTGGTCAATGAAGAATGCCACAACGAGTAGCGGTCGTGAGTGAATTGAGTTAAGGATGCGCCATGGAGCAGCCTAAACCGCCCCGATCCCGCATAATGACCGACAAGGAAGCCGAACATATCACCCGTTCTGAGGAACTGGCGTATGAGCTCAAAGTTGCTGAGGTCATGGCCAGCAATCCGGTGACGGTGCCGCCGGAAATGAAAATGAGGGAGGCGCTGGATATTTTCCGCAACCACCAAATATCTGGCGCACCAGTAGTCGAAAATGGGCAGCTGACGGGAATTATAAGCATCGAAGATTTGATTCGCAGCCTGATCCAATCGGACACGGATGCTGAAATCCGCGGATATATGTCCATCAATCCGCATGTCGTGTATGCCGACGACCCGTTAATCGAAGCACTCAAGACTTTCGTGAGTACGCGGGTGGGCCGTCTGCCGGTGGTGGACAGGCAAGGCAACCTGATCGGGATTTTGACCAAGGGCGACATTACCCGCGGTTTACTTAAGGCGCTGCAATCCGACTACCAGACCGAAGAAGTGCGGCGCTACCGTGCTTCACATCTTTTCGAGGACATCGAGTCTGAGCGGACCAGCCTGATCCTGCGCTACAACATCAAAGCGGGAGATTTCGCGCATGGGGGCAGCGCTTCATCGAAAATCAAGCGCGCACTAACCCGCATGGGCGCCAGTCCGCAAATCGCGCGCCGCTGCGGCATCGCCACCTACGAAGCCGAAATGAACTTGATCATTCACACTACCGATGGCGGCGTGATTCGGGTGGAAATCGAACCGCATCAAATATCCGTCGATGTCTATGATTACGGCCCGGGGATCAAGGATGTTGAAGAAGCCATGCGTCCCGGGTATTCGACCGCCACCGAAAAAGTTCGCGAGCTCGGTTTTGGCGCCGGGATGGGATTGGTCAACATATCACGCTGCGTTGACCTGATGAAACTCGAATCCCAATTTGGCAAGGGCACTCGGCTGCGCATGAAACTCAACGTCCTTTCACAAGATCTTGGCGGTGAAAGCCGAAAAAATGACTCGGGAGGTTAACCCCATGAACCTGGCTGAAATAATCGATTCACTCGAACTTACTGTGCTTACCGAAAAGAAAGACTTTTCGGTGATCCAGCCGACCGGGGGATATGCGGCGGATCTTCTCTCGTGCGTTATGACCGGTGCGCCGCATAACGGTTTGTGGTTGACGCTGCAAGCCCATGGCAACATCGTCGCGGTCGCTGCCTTACTGGAATTGAGTGCCATTATCATCACCGAAAATGCCATACCGGACATGGCGACCATTAGCCGTGCCAACCAGGAAGGTGTAATCCTGCTGTCCAGCGTCAAGAACACATTTACCGTGGCAGGGATGTTGTGGGAATTAGGCATCCGTTCTGAATAGCGCACGCTAACACGAGGTGGGGAATATCAAATGTTGACATTACGGGCCGAGTTTCACGTTCACACCGTTCTGTCACCCTGCGCTGAACTGGAAATGCTTCCGCCAATGATTGTTATGGAAGCGCTCGAACGCGGCATCCAGCTAATCGCGATCACCGATCACAATTCGACTGGAAACATACAGGCTGTGCAAAAAGCGGCTGCCGGAACCAATTTAACCGTCTTACCGGGAATGGAAATGCAGACGCGCGAAGAAGTTCATGTTTTATGCCTTTTCGACCATCTGGAGCAGGCCCAAAGATGGCAGGAAGTGGTCAACGCCAGCCTGCCTGTTTTGGAGAACCGACCGAATTTCTTTGGCGACCAGCTGCTGGTTGACGAAATCGGAGAGTTCGTCGCCTACGAAAGCCGTTTACTGCTAACGTCATCCAGTTTGTCGATCGATGAAGTCTGGCGGCAGGTGGAAATCCTGGGCGGAATAGTCGTCCCGGCGCATGTTGACCGCCCCGCGAATGGCCTGCTGACTATGTTGGGGTTTGTGCCGCCTGAAATCCCGTTTCCCGCCCTGGAAATCTCCCGCCAATTAAAGCCTGCCGTTGCAACCGTCCTTCACCCTCAACTGGCAGGGTATCCTTTGGTTCAAGGCGGCGACGCCCACCGGTTGGAAGACATTCGGGGAGTTAATCAACTGAAGATAGAAACACCAACGATATCAGAGCTGAAATTGGCCTTTCAAAACAGCAGCGGACGGTCATCCAGAATTCTATCTTCATCTACTGTGTAAATCAGACCAATTCTGACCGAGTTTGTTACAGTTTTCACAAATAGTGATGACATTTGGTAATTACGGTCAAACCGTTCGTCAATTAAACTTTTCAAGGATAGGGTGGGGCATAATCTCAACCCGAAATATCCAATTACACCTGCGGAGTCGAACATGCAACCTGTAGCTCTCCAGATTTCTTCGGATGATCCGCTGGTCAAACCAGACCAGAAGCGGGTCATCGATGACATTCTGGCTAACAACAAAGACAAGTCAGGCGCAATGATGGTGGTGCTCAACCAGCTGCAAACCCAAATCGGGCACATCTCCCCTCCCATGCAGCAATACGTGGCTAATGAATTGAAGGTTCCCGTCAGCATGGTGCATGGAGTCGTTTCTTTCTACTCGTTTTTTACCACGCAGCCGCGCGGACGTCATACGATTAAGTTTTGTATGGGGACAGCCTGCTATGTGGGCGGCACGCCGCAGTTGATCGAAAAAGCCAAATCGCTGTTGGGAATTGAACCCGGTCAAACCACGCCTGACGGGGAGATCACACTGGAAGTATGCCGCTGCGTGGGTGCTTGCTCACAGGCTCCAGTGGTATCGGTGGATGAGAACAATATGGGGCGGGTCAAACCCAATAAATTCCCGCAAATTCTCCGTTCGGTTCAGGATACGCATTGAGAGAATTGTCTCTGCACTTGCTCGATATCGCTGAAAACAGCATTGCAGCCCAGGCCATTACGGTTGAAATCGCCATCCGCGAGGACAACCGAAAGGACCGGCTGTATTTGAGCGTTTGCGATGACGGCAAAGGCATGGATTATGAAATGGCAGCTCAGGTGATCGATCCGTTCGTCACCACACGCACCACCCGCAAAGTCGGTCTGGGCATTCCGCTGCTAAAAGCGGCATCCGAAGCCTGCAATGGGTTTTTAGAAATCCACTCGACCCCAGGCATTGGCACACGGCTCGAAGTAGAATTTCAAAACAGCCACATCGACCGTATGCCATTGGGCGATATCGCCAGCACGATCCTCCATCTGGTCATCGCCAACCCGCAGATTCATTTCATCTTCCGGCATCAGGTGGATGAGAATGAATTTTTCTTCGACGACGAACCGATTAAACGCGAGCTGGCAGACATTCCACTGTCGGATCCCTTAGTCATCAGCTACCTGCGCGATGAAATCGAAGCAGGGATCGAGACTTTTCAGCCTGCAATGGCTTAATTTCGAGACTTTACCCCTACTTTCAAGGAGTGACCACATGCCTGTTATCAAAACTCTCGACGATTTGAAGAAAATCCGTGAAGAAGCCCTCGAAAAACGCAAAGTCAAGACTGCTTCCGGCCAAATTGAAGTTATCGTTGGCATGGGCACTTGCGGCATCGCCGCGGGCGCACGCGACACGATGAAAGCTATCCTGGAGACGATCCAGAATGACAATTTAAGCGGAATCATCGTCAAGCAAACCGGCTGCGTAGGGCTCTGCGAGAAAGAACCAATCGTGCAGATCGTGATTGGCGAACAGCCCAAGATCACCTACGGCAAGGTCACCGGCGATATAGCCCGCCAAATCCTAAAAGAGCACGTCGTGGATGGAAAAGTCGTCCAAACTCACCTTATTACCCTGTAGTCTGTCATACCCTTCGTAAACCCGGATATCAACAGGCTGAATTCTTATGAAGTATTTCCGCTCACATATATTGGTTTGTGTGGATCCACAGTGCCTGCAAAAGGGCGCGCATGAGATTCTGGATGCGCTGCAGGACGAGCTGGTCGCCGAAGGATTAATTGATGAAGTCCAGGTATTAGAGACTTCACGCATCGGCGGCTGTGCAGAAGGCCCGGAAATAATGGTTTACCCCGAGGGCGTGCATTACGTCGGCATGACCATCGACGACATCCCCTACCTGGTTGAGGAACACTTCCTCAAAGGGCGCATTGCCAAGAAATTTGTGCACACTGAAGTAACTGTCGCGGATGAGGAGTTACGGGCGCCAACAGCCAAGGAAATCCGGGTAGTGCTGCGCAATTGCGGCAAGATCGACCCGGAAAACATTGAAGAATATATTGCCGAGGATGGCTATGCAGCACTGGCAAAAGTGATCAGTGAAATGCAGCCGGATGAAGTAATCGATACTGTGCTGCGTTCCGGACTGCGCGGACGCGGCGGCGCCGGGTTCCCCACCGGCAAAAAGTGGCAATTGACCCGCGCATCGTCTGAGCCTGTAAAGTATGTGGTCTGCAACGCGGATGAAGGCGACCCGGGTGCATTTATGAACCGCCGGGTGCTGGAAGGCGATCCGCACGCCTTGATCGAAGGCATGGCGATCGCGGCTTACGCGATTGGCGCACAGCAAGGCTACATTTATTGCCGGGCGGAATATCCGGTGGCGGTTTCGACGTTGAATATCGCCCTGCGGCAGGCGCGGGAATTCGGACTATTAGGTAACCATATCCTCGGCACCGACTTCAGCTTTGATCTGGAAGTGCGGATGGGTGCGGGAGCATTTGTATGCGGCGAAGAGACCGCCCTGATCGCTTCAATCGAGGGGCGGCGCGGCGAGCCGCGTCCCCGCCCACCATTCCCGTCAGTAGCCGGGTTGTGGGGTAAGCCCACCAACGTCAACAATGTCGAGACTTATACCAATGTGCCGCAGATCATTTTACGCGGCGCAGAGTGGTTCGCCAGCATGGGCACTGAGCGCAGCAAGGGTACCAAGACCTTCGCCATGGCGGGTGATGTGAAACACGCCGGGTTGATCGAGGTGCCGCTGGGCATCACACTGCGCGAGATCGTGTACGAAGTTGGCGGCGGACTAAAAGACGACAAACCCTTCAAAGCCATACAGATTGGTGGACCCATGGGCGGCTTCACACCTGCCAGCATCCTCGATCTGCCGGTGGATTATGAGTCACTGACCAAAGCCGGCACCATGATGGGCTCTGGCGGCATGATCGTCATGGACGATGAAACCTGCATGGTGGATATCGCCCGGTTTTTCATGGAATTTACCCAGGACGAGAGCTGCGGGAAATGCACACCCTGCCGGGTAGGCACCCGCCGTCTGCTGGAAATCCTCACCCGCATTTGCGAAGGCAAAGGCATGGAAGGGGACATTGAGACACTCGAGTTCCTGTGCGAGCAAATCAAAACCAACAGCTTATGCGGTCTGGGTCAAGGGGCGCCGAATCCGGTGCTGAGTACATTGCAATATTTCCGTGAGGAGTACGAAGCCCACATTTACGAAAAACGCTGCCCGGCGAAAGTGTGCAAAGGGTTGATTCGGTTTGAAATTCAGCCGGGAACCTGCACGGGTTGTACGGTTTGCGCGCGCAACTGCCCGGTGAATGCCATCAGCGGTGAACGGCGGCAGGCGCATCAAATCGACCCGGACACCTGCATTCGTTGTGGAATTTGCATGCAAGTGTGCAACTTCAACGCAATCTCCATCAATTGATCGATTTACATTTTATTGCCAAAGAAGCCAAAGGAAATCAGGAGGAGGAAAATGCCCGTAGAAACTCTGAACGGTAACAAAATAACGGAAGCCGTCAACGCAGCCATTGAACGGCATGGGGCATCGCGGGATGAATTGATCCCAATCTTAAATCAGGTAAACCAGACACTGGGTTATTTACCGGCGGATGCACTTAACCAGATCAGTCTGCGGTTGAGAGAACCGCGCAGCAGCCTCCTGGGAGTTGCCAGTTTTTACCATATGTTGTCCACCAAACCACGCGGGCGGCATGTGATTCAATTCTGCGAAAGTGCACCATGCCATGTGGTGGGCGGACGAGAGGTTTGGGAAGCGCTGCAGGAGGAATTGAATCTGGCGAATGAAGAAACCAGTCCGGACGGCAAATGGACTCTGATAACCACCAGCTGCCTGGGAATTTGCGGCGTTGGACCGGTCATCATCATCGACGAAGACGTTTATGGCAACCTGACTGCCGATAAAGTTCCCGGCGTTTTGGCGCGCTACAACTAAAAGGAGATCCATATGAAAATGTATCGCTCCATGGTATTGGTCTCCAGTGATCCCATCAGTATGCAGCGCGGGGCTCAGGAAGTCTTCGAGCAGCTTCAAGCGCAAATCAAAGTTTACGGGTTGGATGAAGAGATTTCGCTGGCGATGATCGGCGATGTTGGGCGGCATGACGCTCTGCCGCTGGTGATCGTATATCCGGAAGCCGTGGTATATGGCCCGGTGACGGTGGATGATATTTCGCTGCTGGTGGAAGAACACCTGTACAAAGGCCGCATTGTCACCGATTTGCAGGCTTCCAACCGCGAACTGAGTGGAAAAATTGCCTGGTTGAACACCCGCAAGGGTACTCTGCCAGCGGAACAACGCATCGTACTGCAGCGGGCTGGCATCATCGACCCGACCAGCATCGAAGAATACATTCTGAAGGACGGTTATCAATCGCTTGGGAAAGTCCTGAGCGAACTTCAGCCGGTTCAGGTGATCGACGAAATTAAAAAATCCGGGCTGCGCGGACGCGGCGGCGCAGGCTTCCCGACCGGCATGAAATGGGGATTTGTCGCCAAAGAAAAAGCCGCCAAGAAATATGTCATTTGCAACGCAGATGAATCCGAACCGGGCACCTTCAAAGACCGTCTGATTCTGGAAGGCGATCCGCACAGCATCATCGAGGCGATGGCTCTGGCAGCTTATGCGGTCGGCGCGGATGAGGGGTATATCTACATTCGCGGCGAATATACGCTGGCCCAGGAACGTCTCAAGCTGGCCATTTTGCAAGCCAAAGAGATGGGATTCCTCGGTAAAGGTATTTTTGGAACGGATTTCAATTTTGAACTGCATGTTCACAGCGGCGCCGGTGCTTATATTTGCGGTGAAGAGACGGCGCTGCTGGAGTCGATTGAGGGGAAACGCGGTCAGCCTCGGGCACGCCCACCCTTCCCGACCACATCTGGTCTGTTTGGCAAGCCGACACTGGTCAACAATGTGGAAACTTTAGCGAATGTGCCGCCCATTATGCTGCACGGCGCGACCTGGTACCGCAGTTTCGGCACCCCTTCCAGCCCGGGCACCAAGGTATACACCATTCTTGGCAATGTGAATGTCACCGGCTTGATCGAAGTGCCGATGGGTATCACACTGCGCGAGGTCATCTCGATTTACGCGCGCGGCATGAAAAACGGCGAGAACTTCAAAATGGCGCAGACCGGCGGCTCGTCCGGCTCGATTATTCCGGCGTCGCTGCAGGACACGCCAATGGATTTTGACTCGTTCAATAAAGCCGGGGTAGCGCTTGGTTCAGGCGCTCTTCTAATCTGTAACGAGGATACCTGTGTAGTCGACCTGGCCAAAGTGCTGTTGAACTTCTTCCGAACGGAATCGTGCGGTAAATGCTTCCCCTGCCGCATCGGTACACAGCGCGCCTGGGAAATGCTGGACGCGATCGCCAGCGGTCAGGCTACGCTCAAAACGCTGGATCAACTGGCAGACTTGAGCCAGAACCTGTACAACCTGTCCAATTGCGGGTTAGGCCAGACAGCTGGAACGCCGCTCAAGGATATTTTGACTTATTTCCGCGCCGAGGTCGAAGCTCACATTCGCCTGGGCGTGTGCCCGGCAGGTGTGTGCCAGACCAAAGAGGCGGTTCATTGAGCCGGCCATCTGATGATGAGAACTTTAAGATTGCACTTTTGTCACAAATGCCCCTGGTTTAGGAGTGATGTCGAATGTTGAATGTAACCATAAATAATCAAACTATCGCAGTAAGCGAGGGCACGACCGTTTTGAATGCCGCCCGCCAGGCTGGCATCGAAATTCCGACGCTGTGTGACCATCCGCACCTGACCCCGTTTGGCGGCTGCCGCCTGTGCATGGTCGAGATCGACGGGTTCCGCACATTGCAATCTGCCTGCACTATCCCGGTGAGCAGTAATATGGTGGTGCGGACGGACACTGAAAAAATCAAAACAGCGCGGAAATTCGTCCTGACGCTGATTTTCTCCGAGCGCAACCATTTCTGCCCCTATTGCCAGGTCAGCGGTGGTGACTGCGAATTGCAAAATGCGGCTTATGGCGAAGGCATGACCAACTGGCCGCTGCCACCCAACTGGCAGCCTTACCAGGTGGATGCCTCGCATCCCAACTTCATCCTGGAACACAACCGCTGCATCCTGTGCCGGCGCTGCATTCGCGCCTGCTCGGAACTGGTGGGAGTCAACACACTGGGCGTGGAAGAACGCGGCGCCAAGACTATTGTCATTGCCGACCTGAACGTCCCGCTGGGACAGAGCACCTGCGTTTCCTGCGGCACCTGCATTCAGGTATGCCCAACCGGTGCTTTGATCGACCGCAAGAGCGCTTACCTGGGCCAGGAGAAAAACCTGGACTACCAAAAAACAATCTGCGTGGGCTGCTCCATGGGCTGCGGCATTCAGGTGGTTTCGCGGAATGGACAGGCCATTCGCATTGAAGGTGACTGGGAAGCCGCCCGAAATGAAGGCATAATCTGCAAGGTTGGACGCTTCACATCGATTTCGGATGACCGCGAGCGGATCACCAGCCCAATGATGCGCAAAGGCGGAGCTTTACAGCCGGTTAGCTGGGAAGAAGCGCTAACAATTGCGGCTGCCCACCTGCAGGACACCGGAAAAGTGGCAGCGTTGACCTCGACCCGCCAACCGGCAGAAACTCTGCATACCTTCAAACAGATGTTTGCCGGTGGATTGGCGACCTCGTTCGAGGAAGGCATGACCACAAGTTTGGCTTCAAAGCTGGCTGCTGACAAAGGCAAGGCGTTTGAAGGCAGCGTGAAAGACATCAAAAACGCTGATGGGTTCCTGCTATTTGGCGCAGATTTGACCAATCAGCATGAAACTGCAGGGTTCTATGCCCGCCGCAAGATGCAGAACGGTGCTCCGTTGATCGTGATCGACAGTGTGGAAAATACGCTGCAGCATCTGGCAAATTGCACGCTGAGTGCGAAATCGGGTAAAGAACTTGACCTGATCGCCGGTCTGACGGCTGCGATCGCCCGGCTTGGACAGAGTAAAGCCGAATACAGCGGCGACCCGATCCCGGTGATGAATGCCGCCGCAGCTTCCACGGGTGTTTCGACCGATTTAATGTTGGAAGCGGGTTTCAAATTCGCTTCGGCGGCGCACCCGGTGATCATCTACGAAGGGGCAAAAGTTGGCAGCCTCGAGATGCTCATGGCACTGGTCAAGCTGGCAGAGACAGCTGGCGCAACGCTGATCAGCCTCAAGGGCGGCGCCAACAGTATGGCAGCAGCCCAGTACGGGTTGGACAAAGCCTATACACCAAACGGCCATCAGGCAGCCTATGTGGTTCTCGGCGACGAGATTCCGTCCGAGCGGCTGGTGAAAAACCTGGAGAAAGCACCATTCCTGGTGGTCCAGGCCAGCCATATCTCCAAATTGACCGCCATGGCAGATATTGTGCTGCCGGTGACCACCTGGCTCGAACAGGAAGGCCACTACTTGAGCGTCGATGGCGTACTGCAAAAGGCTGAAAAGAGTCTGCCTACCGCTGGAAAAGACATCCTGAGCAACGAAGCGGTCCTCCAGAACCTGGCTCAGCAAATGAAAATAAGCCTTAATGGTTCGTGGCAGGCTGAACTGCTCCAGCGAACTTCACCGGTTGAGATCGCGGCGTAATTGCCAGGGAATCAGGAGATACCCATGACTAAACCTAAAGTTGCAACGGACTGGTTGGCAGGCTGCTCTGGCTGCCACATGTCGCTGCTGGATATCGACGAACGAATCGTCACACTGGTGGAGGTTGCCGACTTGCGCTCCAGCCCCATCACCGATTTGAAAGAGCCGGATGAATCCGGCGTAGCAGTCGGTGTGTTGGAAGGCGGAGTCAACAACAGTGCCAATGAAGAAGTAGCACTCCGTATGCGCAGCCGCTGCGGCACCCTGGTGGCATTGGGTGATTGCGCAGTTTTTGGCGGCGTACCGGCTATGCGCAATTTTTTCAAGCTAGAGGAAGCTTTGCGCCGGGCTTATGTTGAAACCGAAAGCACAGACGGCGAGGGAAAAATCCCGAGCGACCCCGAACTGGCAACCATGACACGCGTACGTTCACTGCAAGAAGTGGTACCGGTGGATATTTTCGTGCCGGGTTGCCCGCCCTCCGCTGACACCATCTTCTACGTGCTGGCAGAACTGGCGCAAGGCCGCAAACCGGTGCTCACAGACGAAAAACTGGGCTGGCATTAATGGGAGGCACTATGGTGACGCAAAAAATAACGATAGAACCGGTGACCCGCATTGAGGGTCATGCCAAAGTGACCATCCATATGAATGCGGATGGCAACGTAGATCATGCCTACCTGCATGTAAACGAATTCCGCGGCTTCGAGAAGTTCTGCGAAGGCCGCATGGTCTTCGAAATGCCGACCATTACACCGCGTATCTGCGGAATCTGCCCTGTGAGCCATCACCTGGCGGCTGCCAAAGCCGGCGATGAGGTGTACGGCGCTCCTCCGCCCAGGCCGGCGAACCTGCTGCGTGAACTGATGCATATGGGGCAGATCATCCAGAGTCATGGTATGCACTTCTTTGAACTGGCTGGCCCCGATTTATTGCTCGGCTTTGATGCTGACCCTGCTATTCGCAATGTCGTCGGTTTGATCCAGGCCAATGCCGACCTGGCGCTCAAAGCGGTCAACCTGCGAAAATTTGGGCAGGAGATCATCAGCACGTTAGGTGGACGGCGCGTTCATCCGGTTTTCGCGGTGCCAGGCGGCGTCAACAAGGCGCTTGTGTCTGCCGAACGCGACCAGATCTTTTCGGGTTATCACAAAGCCCTGGACACGGTTAAGCTCGGCATCCAGATCATTAAAGGCTGGGCTGAGGCCAATCAGGAAGACATTAACAAATTCGCGGTATTCCCGACCGGCTACCTTGGCCTGGTCAAAGCGGGGAATACACTCGACCTGTATGACGGCGACGTGCGCTTGATCGATGCAGCCGGTCAGCAGTTGGAGTTGTTCGACGGACGCACCTACCTGGACTACATCGCCGAGCACGTTGAGAATTGGTCTTACCTCAAATTCCCTTATTACAAGAAATTAGGCTTCCCGCAAGGTGTTTACCGCGTAGGACCGCTTGGGCGCATGAATGCCTCTGACCGCATGTCGACGCCGCTGGCGGATGCGGAAATGAAGGTCTTTAAAGCCATGAATCCGGGAAAACCGATTGAAAACACGCTGCATTTCCACTACGCCCGCTTGATCGAAGCACTGCATGCAGTGGAAAAAGTGGCAGTTCTGCTGGATGACCCAGACATTCTCTCGACGGATCTGCTCAACACACGCCATAACTATAAAGGCGAGGGCGTCGGCGTGATCGAAGCTCCGCGCGGTACGTTGTGGCACCACTACTGGGCTAATGAGAACGGTCAAATACAGAAGGTCAACCTGATCGTAGCCACCGGCAATAACAATTGGGCCATGAGCAAGGCTGTCGATAGCGTCGCCAAAACATACATCAATGGGCAGGTAGTACGAGAAGGATTGCTAAACCGGGTGGAGGCGGCAGTACGGGCGCATGATCCGTGCCTGTCGTGTTCGACACACGCCGTCGGGCAAATGCCGATTGTGGTTGAGGTGCTGGATCAACAGGGCAACCTGACTCAAACCATCACACGTGGCGAATAATCATTTGGACAAAATGGGTCTGGGTACGCGATCAGGGGAATTCCCAGACCCATTTGACCTGGGATCAGCGGGATGAAAATACTGCTCTTCGGCTATGGCAATATCGACCGGCAAGACGACGGCGTAGCCTGGCATGTCCTGCGCGGGGTGGCAGAACGTTCCGGTGTCATTCTGCCGGTGTTCCCGGAAGAGACGACCACTGAAATAACCGAAACTTTGACGTCTACCTATGCCCTGCAGCTGACTCCGGAGAGCGCTGAATGGGTTTCACAGTTCGATAAAGTTATTTTTATAGATGCACATACCGGCAGCATTGAAGAATTGCTGCATGTTGAAGACCTTGGTTCCAATTTTCAAACGTCTCCGTTTACCCATCACTTGACGCCGCAGACCTGCCTGGCATTGGCCGAATCGCTTTACGGAAAGGCTCCCCAGGCTATACTTGTTTCGGTGCGGGGATACGAATTCGGATTCTCGCAAATTTTGTCGGCACAAACCCGTGAATTAGCCATGCAAGCCATTCGTAAAATTGTCATATACATCGACCAATCGGGTGATTGATTCGCGTAACTTTGGTGACAATCGACCGCGAGCGAGGGGATGGAGGACACTTCAAACCTTCCGCCGGATTTGTTACAAAGTAAGGTAATCCATCGCGAGAATTGCAGGCTGAAATGATGCTTCCTACGCTCCTCACTGATACACTTAAAAGCATTCCCTGGTTTTTTGACTTCAACGCCAAGCAGTTGGAACGCCTGGCAAGCATTTCGGCTATCCTGGAAGTCAAGGCCGGCACCACGATCTTCTGTGAAGGCGATCGGGTGGATAACGTCTATATCATTTTGGACGGTCAAGTGGCAGTGGATTCGGATATTCCCGGTCACGGATCAGTGCGCATTTACCAGGCTGAAGCGCTGGACATCATTGGCTGGTCGAAATTGACCCCGATCGTGCGTCAGCGGGTAGCCACCACGGCAGCACTGAAAGATTCTCGTCTATTGGTGATCAATGGCGACGGTTTGGAAAGCCTGTGCGAGGAAGATAATCACATCGGATTTGTCATCATGCGCCGCATTGCCAATGTGGTCGCGACCAATATGCTGACGACTAAACTGTCGTTGATGGACCTTATTCTCCAACTTTCAGGCGAACATACTACAACACCATCCCATTAACGGGGGCGGCTCCCCTCAATATCGATTAATATTGGTAGGACTACGATGCATGAATTAGCGGTGACTGAGTCCATTCTGGAAATTGCGACCCGGCATGCACAGCAAGCCAATGCAGCCCGGGTTACCGATATTTATCTGGTCATTGGGCAGTTATCCAGCATCGTGGATGATTCGGTGCAATTTTATTGGGACACCATGGCTGAAAACACCCTATGCCAGGGTGCGCAGCTCCATTTCAAACGCATTCAGGCGCGGATGCGCTGCCAGGAGTGCCAGGGCGAATTTGAACTTGCCAGCCAGCTGGAACCCTGCCCGGCCTGCGGCAGCTTCAGGCTGATGGTGGCTGCCGGCGACGAGTTTTATATGGAATCAATCGAGGTTGAAAACGCCCCGGAGGTGATATGACCGTAAACCGAGTGCAGGTGGTTGAGAACATCATGAACGCCAACGATCAGGTGGCCCAGATCAACCGCCAGACGTTGGATAAGGCTGGCGCGTTTTCGATCAACCTGATGGCCTCGCCGGGAGCCGGCAAGACCAGTTTTATCCTGAAGACGATTGAGGCAATGCAGCCGGAGTACAAAATTGGCGTGGTTGAAGGCGATACTGCCCCTGTGACCATCGACGCTGATAAGATCACCGCTGCCGGTATGCCGGCGGTGCAAATCAACACTGGCGGCGAATGTCACCTGGACGCCATGATGCTCAAAGCCGGGCTTCAGCAGCTGCCATTGCCGGAGATTGACCTGCTCATTGTGGAAAATGTGGGTAATTTGATTTGCCCGGCGGCTTTTAACCTTGGCACACACATCAACTTGCTGGTCGCCAGCATCCCCGAGGGGGACGACAAACCTTACAAATACCCCAACATCTACCGCGGGCTGGAAGTGTTGATTATCAACAAAACGGACTTGCTGCCGTATATTGATTTCCGCATGGAGTATTTCCGCCAGGGTGTTGAAATGCTCAACCCGGGGCTGACCACCTTTGCGGTCTCATGCAAGACCGGTGAAGGCATCGACGTCTGGGCCAACTGGCTGCGTTCCAGAATGGCAGCACCGCGGCAGGTGTGATGAACGAACAAGCCGGGCTAAAGGTTCGGGTACGCGGGATCGTCCAGGGAGTCGGTTTTCGACCCTTTGTCTACGGTCTCGCGGTGCGCAACCAGTTGACCGGATGGGTACGCAATCCCTCCAGCGGTGTGGAGATCGAGGTAAACGGGCGTCAGGATGGCTTGCAGGCCTTCCTGGACGACCTGGCACAGCGACCACCACCGCTCGCGCGGATTGATTCGCTCGAATCGGAACCCAGCCCCGCCAATCACTTTACAAAATTCGAAATTCTGGATTCGCAACCTGATCCAAGTGAATTCATCCCGGTTTCGCCGGATATGAGTATCTGCCCGGATTGTCAGCGCGAGTTATTCTCTCCAAGTGACCGCCGCTACCGCTACCCGTTTATCAATTGCACCAACTGCGGACCGCGATTCAGCATTATTCGCGATATTCCTTACGACCGGCCTTTCACGACCATGGCGGACTTTATAATGTGCCCGCAGTGCCAGTCGGAATACGACGACCCGCTCAACCGGCGCTTCCATGCCCAGCCCACTGCCTGTTCAACCTGCGGACCTCAAATTTGGTATGAGGTTGATGGGACGCGGCTGGCGGAACGCGAAGATGCCCTGAAGCAAGCGCGTGAGGCTCTAAAAAACGGGAGAATTGTGGCGGTGAAGGGACTGGGCGGCTTTCACCTGGCGTGCGATGCGGCCAACGCCGCGGCGGTCGACGAACTGCGCCGGCGCAAGAAACGCTCCGACAAACCGTTTGCGCTTATGGCTATCGATCTGGAAAATATCGAAAAACAGTGCCTGGTCGGCGAGGCTGAACGAGGATTACTGACTTCGCCGCAGCACCCGATCGTGCTATTGGAACGCAGGCCAGAATCAACTGTGGCAGCTTCGGCAGCTCCGCTGCAGAAAACCCTGGGCTTCATGCTGCCTTATACTCCGCTCCACCTGCTCTTACTCGAACCGGAGCCGGGTTTCCCGACCGTGTTGGTGATGACCAGCGGCAATATGAGCGAGGAACCCATCGCGTATCGCGATAGCGAAGCCCACGAACGTCTGGACACGCTGGCAGACGCCTTTTTAATGCACGACCGCGGGATTCACATGCGGGTGGATGATTCGGTGGTTCGCACCCAACGTAACAGGCCCTATTTTTTACGCCGGTCGCGCGGATTTGCTCCCGATCCACTCGTGCTGGCACAAGAAATGCCGCCTGTGCTGGCAACTGGCGCCGAACTCAAGAATTCATTCTGTCTGACACGTGAACGCTACGCGTTTCTGAGCCAATTTATTGGCGATATGGAAAATTACGAGACGCTGCGCTCTTTCGAGGAAGGCATCCAGCATTACGAGCGGCTTTTCCGCATTCAACCGCAAACGATCGCCGCTGATTTGCACCCCGATTACCTGGCAACCCGCTACGCGGTGACACGAGCAAGCGCGGAGGGTTTACCGCTGGTTCAGGTGCAGCACCACCACGCGCACCTGGCAGCCTGTCTGGCGGATAACCAATGGCAAGGCGACGAGCCGGTGATTGGCGTGTGTTTTGACGGCACCGGTTACGGCACTGATGGCGCGATCTGGGGCTCTGAATTCCTGGTTGGCGGCTACACAGGCTATCAACGCGCTGCGCATCTTAAGTACGTGCCGCTTCCGGGCGGCGACCAGGCGGTGCGTCGGGTTTCGCGCATGGCGCTGGCTCATCTGTGGGCTGCCGGGCTGGATTGGGAGCCAGATCTTCCGGCGGTGGACAGTCTGTGCGCAGACGAACGCGGCGTGCTTAAGGCCCAACTCAACCGCAACCTCAACTCACCGCCCACCTCTAGCATGGGCCGTTTGTTTGACGCAGCCGCCGCACTCATTGGCGTGCGCCAGCACGCCAGCTACGAAGGGCAGGCTGCCATCGAATTGGAGCAGCTGGCGGATGCGCAGGAAAGCGGGATTTACCCGTTTGCTGTGAACGATGGCATCATCGATCCAACGCCGCTGTGGGAAGCGCTGCTGCGAGATTGGCGCGGCGGTATCCACAATTCCGTACTTTCGGCCCGCTTCCATAACAGCATAGCACAGTTGACCGTGGAAATTTGCCAGGGTCTGGCAAATACTACGGCTGGGAAGACAGTTGCCTTAAGCGGCGGTGTCTGGCAGAATATGTTTTTATTGGAAAAAACCCGCACCCTGTTGGAAAATTCCGGCTTCACGGTTCTTGTTCACCAACGAGTGCCTTGCAATGACGGCTGTATTGCATTAGGTCAGGCGGTAATTGCCGCCAGCCAGATGAATTAGCGTTTCTGATCTCTATTGGAGGAATTATGTGCCTGGGAATCCCTGGAAAAATCGTTGAACTCTACGAGCAAGGCGGTCTGAAGATGGCCAAGATCGATTTTGGCGGCGTTTTACGCGAAGCCTGCATGGAAGCTGCGCCGGATGCCCTGGTCGGTGAGTATGCTATTATCCATGCCGGATTCGCACTCAACATCCTGAGCGAAGAAGACGCCCTGGAAACCCTGCGCTTACTGGAAGAACTGGGGCAGCTGGTAGACGAATTAGGGCCGGAAGCCAGCATGCGTGTGGCATCCAACAGGGAAGATTGACATGGATGTGCAATCGTTTTCGAGCGCATTTCGCGACAACGATATTATCCAGGGCGTACTAAAGGAAATTCGGCGAACCGTCACTCAACCATGGGTGATTATGGAAATTTGCGGCGGACAGACCCATGCCATCATGCACTACGGACTGGATCAACTGCTGCCACCGGAGATAGAACTGGTGCACGGTCCAGGCTGCCCGGTGTGTGTGACACCGCTGGAATTGATCGATAAAGCGCTGGTGATCGCGGCCCGACCGGAAGTCATCTTCTGTTCTTATGGCGATATGCTGCGCGTTCCGGGCTCGCAGCGCGACCTGTTCAGTGTTCGCGCTGCCGGCGGAGACGTGCGGGTGGTGTATTCAGCGCTGGATGCCGTCAAACTGGCGCAGCAGAATCCCGATAAACAGGTGGTGTTTTTTGCCATCGGCTTCGAGACCACCGCCCCGCCCAATGCCATGAGCGTGCTGCAGGCTCAATCACTGGGGTTGAAAAATTATTCGGTATTGGTGTCACAGGTTTGTGTGCCGCCCGCCATGCATGCCATTCTGGGCTCACCCGCCAACCGCGTACAGGGGTTCTTGTTGGCAGGCCACGTCTGCACGGTGATGGGCTACCAGGAATACCCGCCACTGGCGGAACAATATAGTGTACCCATGGCTGTGACCGGGTTCGAGCCGCTGGATCTGGTACAGGGCATCCTGCAAGTAGTGCGCATGCTGGAAAAAGGCGAAGTGGAAGTTCAGAACGCCTATCAGCGGGCTGTGACAGCAGGCGGCAATAAAGCTGCCCAGGCCATTATTTTCAAGACTTTCCAGCAGGTGGACCGCAATTGGCGCGGTATCGGCACCATCCCTCAGAGCGGCTGGGGCTTGCGGCCAGAGCTGGTTGAATTTGACGCAGAGAAACGCTTCTCTGTCGAGGATATTCACACGGCCGAATCGCCATTGTGTATCGCCGGCGAAATCCTGCAAGGGTTGAAGAAACCGCATCAGTGCCCGGCTTTCGGCCTGCAATGCACCCCGACCAGTCCGCTTGGTGCGCCCATGGTTTCGGCCGAAGGCGCTTGCTCGGCCTATTACCGCTATGCGCGGGTTGAATCCAATTAACGGATCGAGTGTGATGCATGCTGAATGATAAAAACCTCCCCACCATAGAAGGCCCGGTTTGTGCAGTGCCGCTGCGGCATGCCGAGCAAATTGTGATGGGTCACGGCTCTGGAGGTCGCATGACTCACGACCTGATCGAAAAGACGTTCAAGCCGTTCCTTGCCAGCGACCCGCTGGCGGCTGGCAACGATTTTGCCGCGGTGTTGAGCAATAACGACGGTCAAAGCGGCGGCCGGCTGGCGGTTTCGACCGATTCACACATCGTCACGCCGTTGTTCTTCCCCGGGGGCGATATTGGCCGATTGGCGGTGTGCGGCACAGTCAATGATATTTCGATGTCGGGCGGTAAGGCGCTGTATTTGACAGCCGGTTTTATTTTGGAAGAAGGGCTGCGGGTGGAAGTGCTTGAGCAGGTGCTGGCATCCATGCAAGCGGCAGCGGCTGAAGCCGGCGTTCAGATCATTGCCGGTGATACCAAAGTGGTCGAGCGCGGCAAAGCAGACCAGATATTTATCAATACCGCCGGCATCGGTTGGATTCCGGAAGGCAGGCATGTGGGAGGTGAATTAGCCCAACCTGGCGATGCGGTCTTGATCTCCGGCACCATCGGTGATCACGGCATCGCGGTGCTTTCGGCGCGCGGCGAGTTGGGCTTCGAGGCTGAGGTCCAATCAGACGTTGCACCTCTGAACCAGTTGATTCAGGCAGTGTTGGCAGCCGCGCCTCATACCCACGTGCTGCGCGACCCCACCCGTGGCGGATTAGCGACGACGTTGAATGAAATCGCTGACCAAAGCCGGGTGGCGATTCTGCTGGATGAAGCTAAAATCCCTATTCACCCGCCAGTGCGGGCTGCCTGTGAAATGCTGGGGTTCGACGCGCTGTATGTTGCCAATGAGGGCAAAGTCATTGTCATCGTACCGGAAGCCGAGGCTGAAGCTGCCTTAATGGCTATGCGCAGTTCCAGATACGGAACCGAAGCTACACGCATTGGATCAGTGCAGGAATCCCCGGCAAAGCGGGTACTGATGCGAACATTGATTGGCGGGACGCGCGTTTTGGACATGATGAGCGGAGAAATGCTGCCGCGCATCTGCTAGCTAGCGGTCAGGAAAGCTCACCTGCTCGCCAAGCCAGGTCTCCTGGGTCAGCGGGTTGTAGTAGTTATAGATTACCTGCACCAGCTGGGCAATAACAGCATCCGCCGGATCGAACAAAAGCTGGTTTGAATCGAACAAAAAAATCATGAAAACAAAGTCAGCGCCAGGCGAGTAAACAATTCCGGCATCGCTGACGGTGTGCAGGAAGCCAT
Organism: Bellilinea sp.; assembly: GCA_036514835.1. Taxonomy (GTDB): domain Bacteria; phylum Chloroflexota; class Anaerolineae; order Anaerolineales; family Anaerolineaceae; genus Bellilinea. The sequence goes on along the minus strand of DATBWK010000032.1, from coordinate 1,469 downwards.
CCGCTTCCTCGGTCCAACCGTGCTTGTGGGCAACGCGCGTACCGTCCGGTACACCAGCTTCAGAGAGCACGCCAATATCGTTGCGTGCCAGCACGTCGAGCATATAGCTGCATTTCGAAGGCGTTAATTCACCGGCGAAGGTGTCGGTCAAAAGAGACGGCTGGTTATTGGCACAGTGATAAATTGCTGCCAGCAGTGTGCCCATGTCTGAGGTGGTGGTCTGATTGTAAACGTCCGGATCCAGGTTGATATCCGTGCGGGTATTGGCAGGCGTCTGGTAAATATCCAGCAGCGGTGCGCCAAAGTAGAAATAGCCCGCCAGGAAAGTGTTTTCCAACCCCAACCGCTCCTGAATGTCACGAGTGACCTCGAGTGGCGCCAGGGTGGAGCCGATGACATTTTCCATCAATGTATCAGCCGGCGGATTCTCGGATAGCACCACCATGCGGTCGATGAGCGTGACCACCCCATCGGGAATGGGTTCACCAACCCGCCGCAAGGTCGATACCATAATCGGAATTTTGATGGTGCTGGCGGCTGAAAAGGCGATATCCACCGGCACTTCTGAATTATCGCGGATGGCGAAATGGAGCAAATCACCGCTGTTTAGGTTGGAAAGGTAAACTTCGGCGATCCCGTCAAAGCCACTGGCAGCCAGCGTTTGCTTAAGGAAGGTTTGCAGGTCGGTGAGGTTGCCAGGCGGGATCGACTCGTTCTGGACCACCAGGCTGATTTCTCGATTGAGCGGGTCCGCCAGTGCAGTCGAAATTCGGGTCACGGATTGTGGGATGTCCAACTGCCAGCCGGCAACGCCAGCGGTGAAATTGGTGCTGCCGGGGATGGGCATGGGCGGCTGAGGCGGTTGGTCATAGCGCGGCACAATTTCATTCATCAAATAATCGCGCAACACCTGACCGTCGACTGAGAAATCCAGGTCAATGGGGGCAGCTGAGCCGCCCTTATTCCATAACCGCTGCCAAAATGTAGGTTTACCGACGCGATTGGCCTGGTCGAGCATGGACTGGACATTCAAAGTAAAGCCCTGCTGCTGCGGCGTCACCTGAATGGCTTCTTCCAGGTATTGCAGTTCCAGCGGGGTCGAAAAAACGGCTGTTACCCGCTGGGCTGCCTCTTCAGGGGTCAGGCCACCGACCGGAACCCCACCCCAGGTTGAGCCGGCTGGCAATGCCGATGTTGCTGCGGCACCCTGTAGCGGGACAATCGCCAATCCCAAAACTCCCAGGGCTAAAAATATCACAGCCAAAATGGGCAGTACACGGCGTCGGGGCGAGGGTCGCAATGGTTTTAACATATAGCAAATGATCGTTCCAATTCTACCAGAGGAAGGCTGCTTGTCACTTCCGCATTCCTGTCTTATACTTAGCGCGACAATTCACCACAGCGAGGGAAAATGAGCTACGACTATCAGGAGACCACCAACGATCTCTTAAAACGCATCGACATCCACA
>DATBWK010000031.1:0-3518 GCA_036514835.1 Bellilinea sp. | reverse complement strand
GTGCCGCATCGCGGTGCTGTTGCCCGAATCCTACCGCGGCGTGTACGCCAATCACCCCCGCACACTCGAGTTGTTGGCTAACCCGCAGGAGTACCGTTAATTCTGATTGGTCTTCCGCCAGGACTGGTACAGCCCCAGCCGCCCGCCGTCCCCATCCGATTCAAATTCGCTTTCGACCGTGAATCCCGCCTGAGCAGCCAGATCAGCCAATTCCTCACGGCTGAACTGGTGCACATAGCGCAATCCCAGCTGTTCCGGTTGACCGGGCAGCGCATAGCGCCAATCCAGCAGGGTGTCGCCGGCATCCAGCTGCGCTTCGTCGATTCCGATCGTTTCCCACGGCACACGCCGCGCCATCAGCTTGTCTGAATGCTGAAACTGCCACTCGGAATGGATAAAAACTCCCCCTTCCGGTAACAGCTCATTCACCTGCCGCAGCACACGCAGGCGCATTACTCTATCCGGCAGGTGATGCAGCACGGCGAAAGCCAGCACAGCATCTACCGGCACCGCCGCTGCCAGATCCACCCAGTCATCGCCGGTCAGGTCAGCCTGGGCAAACCGGATGTCCACCCCGCCAGGTGTGGCGCTGCGCAGCGCCATCCGCGCTTCAGCCAGCAGCTCTGCGCTGAAATCCAATCCAAGATAGGACCCCGTGATCCACAATCGATCCAGCTCTAGTGCCAGTGCACCCGATCCGCAACCAAGGTCCAGCAGGCGTCCTCCCACCGGCAGTCCCTGAATTACCCGCCGCACTCCGGGTTGAATTCTTCGCCGGGTTGCAGCGAAAGCCGGACCGAATTTCTGGTAAAATTCCTGATTAAGGTGTAGCAAGCGTCGAAAGGTGAGTGTATCCATGACGGTCCGGATTTCGTAATTTCAGGCTAAGTCCTGTTGCAGACATTTTCTGGGGGAATGTGCCATTAAGCGGTAGTTTGATTCCGCTGCACGGCCCCTTTGATTGCGCCAGACACGTCCCGAATAGCTCTGTTTTGCTGTTTCGGGCTGCTTAGAGAGTTTACCACGCTCAACCGTGGAGGTTGTATGTCCATTGACTATTCCATCGAGACGGAAGGTCTCGGGCGGGTCTATCGCCTGCGCGAAAACAAAAAGAAAAAAGACCAGCCCAAAGAATTAATCGCGCTGTCCGGGGTAAATTTGCAGGTGCAGCGCGGCGAACTTTTCGGGCTGCTTGGCCCTAATGGCGCCGGCAAGACTACCCTCATCAAGATTTTGACCACCCTGCTGGCACCCAGCACCGGTTGGGCCAAAGTGGCCGGTTTTGACGTGCACCGCGAGACTATCAAAGTCCGCCCGCTGATCAACATGGTCTCCGGCGGCGAATCTTCCGGGTACGGGCTGTTGACTGTGCGCGAAAACCTGTGGATGTTTTCTCAATTCTACGGCATCCAATCGGCGGAAGCCTACAGGTATATCGACGAACTGCTGGCGGCTTTTACACTGAGCGACCGCGCCAACACCAAATCGGCTGACCTTTCGACCGGACTGCGCCAGAAGATGAATATCATTCGCGGTTTCATGACCCATCCCGAGGTATTGTTCCTTGACGAACCGACCCTGGGTCTGGACGTCGGCGCATCGCGCGATGTGCGCGCTTTCGTCCGCCGCTGGATTAATGAGGATCGGCGTCGCACCCTGCTGCTGACCACCCACACCATGGTCGAAGCCGACGAGCTGTGCGACCGGGTGGCGATTATAAACCGCGGGCGCGTGTTAGCCTGTGACACGCCGGCAGCGCTCAAACACGAGCTGCAGCAGGAAGCCATCTTCAACCTGGACGTCAGCGCCATGAACGGGCACGATACAGCAGCCTTTGAGCAGCTGCCCGGCGTCAGCAAAGTGCTGCACACCCCGTTGGACGGTCACTCCAAACTGGAGTTTATTCTGGCAGAAGAATCGGTGTTGAGTGCCGTGGTCAATGCCCTGACCGTTCGCGATGTGACTATCCTTAATCTGACCAAACGCGAGCCGACCCTGGAAGATGTATTCGTCACCCTGGTTGGGCGCAGCATGGCGGAAGAAGAAAAGGCTGGCAGCAATGGAAACGGCCATTAGAAAAAACATCGGCTGGCGGCTTTTCGTCCAGACTATTCTGGGGCGCGCCTACCCGCGCGTGGTTGGCATGTCTCGCGAAAAGTCCTGGCTGTTCTTCGAAATTTTCCTGCCGATGCTCTCCGTATCGGCCTATGTGTTCGTCTATCGCGCCCTCAAGGCCCCCGAAGAATATATCGGTTTTGTGGTGGTTGGCGGCGCTATGACGGCTTTTTGGATGAATATCCTGTGGAGCATGTCCAGCCAGTTGTACTGGGAAAAGGAAACCGGCAACCTGGCGCTGTACATTATGTCGCCAGCCAATCTAATGGGCATCCTGTTGGGTATGGCACTGGGCGGCATGGTTTCCACCGCGCAGCGTGCCCTTGGCATCATCCTGTTGGGCAGTCTGGCGTTCAAGGTCCAGTACGCCGTTGGCGATTTCTGGCAGCTGCTGCTGGTGTTCTTCCTGGCCATGACTGCCCTGTACGGCATGGGGATGATGGCTGCCTCGCTTTTCCTATTGCTCAGCCGGGAAGCCTGGCATATCGCCAACCTGGCGCAGGAACCCATCTACCTGGCGGCCGGGTTTTACTTTCCCATCAAAAGTTTTAACTTTTGGGTGGCAGCGGCGGCGTCCATCATCCCGTTGACCCTGGGGTTGGACGCCATGCGGCAGTTGGTGTTCCCGTCCGGCGCGCTGCTCGGTTTCTTGACGGTCCGGACCGAAATCAGCATACTGGTTGGGTTGTCGGTGGTGTTCATCGCGGCTGCCCGCATTATGCTGGCCAAAATGGAAAGCCTGGCGATCCGCGAAGGCCGTCTGACCGAGAGCCGGAGGTAACGCATGAACATGCGCTCTTTCCGCACCGCAGCCTGGCTGGGCTGGAAAATCGAATCGAACTGGACCGACCCGTTCCTGTTTGCGGTCTATTCGGTCGTCAAACCGCTGGCCGGCGCCGCCATCCTGGTGGTGATGTACAGCATCATCACCAATGGTAACTTTACCGACCCGCTCTTTCCCTATATCTACCTTGGCAATGCCTTTTATATGTATGTCGGCGCGGTCATGACCGGCGTCTCGTGGGCGGTGATCGACGACCGCGAGCACTACCGCACCCTCAAATACATGTATGTTGCTCCCATCCGCATTCCGCTCTACCTGATGGGCCGGGCAGTGGCGCGCTTCCTCACCGGCAGTTTTTCCGTGCTGATCACCATCGTTTTCGGCGTGCTGTTCCTGCATGTCCCCATTGTCCTTTCAGAAGTGAACTGGCTGCTCTTTTTCGTCAGCCTGATCATGGGCGTGGTACTCCTGGCCCTCATGGGTTTGACCCTGGCAGGTGTCACTTTACTGCTGGCGCGTCATGGTGACTATCTTGGCGACGCGGTGGCGGGCGGACTGTACCTGTTCAGCGGCGCGGTCTTCCCGCTGGACGTGCTGCCTGCCTGGCTGCGACCGCTCG
>DATBWK010000030.1:0-3342 GCA_036514835.1 Bellilinea sp. | reverse complement strand
TGAGGTCTAGTATAGCTGGTTCTTTTAAAAATATACACGGGACGACGCAGGTCATCCCGTGTGAATTCGCTTTGCAGAGCCGCTTTTATGGGGCAATCAGGCTGATTTGGCCTGGGTGACGATGGCAGTGAAGGCTTGTGGGTCGCGTACTGCAATATCAGCCAGCATCTTGCGATTCAGGTCGATATTGGCTTTGCGCAGAGCGAACACCAGCCGTGAATAGCTGATGCCGTTGATGCGCGCCGCGGCATTGATGCGGGTGATCCACAGCTTGCGCAGGTCGCGCTTGCGGGTGCGGCGATCACGGAACGAGTACCACAGAGCCTTCAGCATGGCTTCATTTGCCCGGCGGAAGAGCAGGTGCTTTGAGCCTCGCTGACCTTTTGCTAATTTTAATATCTTCTTATGACGGAGATGGCCTTGAGGGCCGCCTTTTACACGCATTTTGACTCCTTTGCGAACCCCTGGGCGCCGGTGAAATCACCTGTTGCGAGCACCCAACAGCCGCACAAAAACCTTGCCCGATCCCTACTTTTTGAGGTAGGGCGCCAACCGAATGACACGCTTGATGATGTTTTTACCCTCAACGGGGATCATCTCGCTCAATAATGCTTTGGTACGCTTCGAAGTGCGGCGGCGCAAATGGCTTTTGCCACCCTTGGTACGTACCAGGATGCCAGACCCGGTCATGCGGAACCGTTTCGAGGTCGCTTTGTGGGTCTTCATCTTGTACTTTTGGTCTTTGAGCTTGCGAGGCACAGTGTTACTCCTCTCGTTAAATTAAATGCGGTCTGCTTGCGCGACCGCAAATTATACCAGAAGTTTCACGAATCGGTAGGAAGTTGCTTTTCCCGGCCAATAACTGATTTAGGAGTGTCTACCCAGCGGTTTCAGCCTGTGGCTCTTCGGGGGGTTTTTTCTTGCCCGTTTTGATACCATTCAAAACCATGGTCATGGTCTTGCCTTCAATAATCGGGGCTTGTTCAACCGCGGCAATGTCCGCCAGCTCCTGAGCGATCTCGCGCAAGTCTTCCAAAGCCAGTTCGGGGTAGTCAATTTCGCGACCGCGGAAACGAACGGTCACCCGGACCTTCATACCATCTAATAACCAGCGGCGGGCATCGCGTGTTTTAAAACCGCGATGATGTTCGTTGGTCTTTGGGCGCAGCCGAATCTCTTTGATTTCGATCTTGGTCTGAGACTTACGGGCTTCGCGATCTTTCTTGGTGCGTTCATACAAGAACTTGCCAAAATCCATCACGCGAACCACAGGCGGCACCGCAGTGCCAGCAACCTCGACGAGATCCATATCGGCTTCTCGCGCGATCCGTAGAGCCGTTTCAATCGGGATCACCCCCAGGTTTTCCCCTTTTGGTCCAATTGCGCGCACTTCAGGCACGCGGATCGCCTCATTTATCCGGTAATTAGTGGTACTAATGGGCTTTCTCCTCTCTTGTAACACGACGCAATGATTTAAAGAAATCCGTTTCTTGCTAACGGATAATCACGTTTGATATTACCATAATCGGCTGCGAATAGTCAAATGAATTTGACCATCCTGACCGCGGTTTGAGGCACAGCGGTCTAAAATTCGAACCAGATCGTCACCGGTCCGTCGTTTTCAATTTCGACCAGCATGTGGGCGCCAAATTCACCCTGCTGAACCGGAATTCCATGACTGGCAAGGTGTGCCGCGAATCGGTCAACCAGCGGACTGGCAATCTCCGGCGGCGCCGCATTGATGAATGAAGGGCGGTTGCCGCGGCTGGTATCGGCATACAGGGTGAATTGCGAAACCACCAACGCCTGTCCGCCGACATCCTGAATGGAAAGGTTCATTTTGCCCTGGTCGTCCTCAAAAACCCTCAGCAGGGCAATCTTCTTTGCCAGTGCAGCAGCAATGGTATCGGTATCGTCCGGGCCAACACCCAGCAGAATCACATAGCCGCGCTCGATAGCTGCGATTGTCCGGTCGTCTACCTGCACACTGCCGCGTCGGACGCGCTGAACGACTGCCCGCATCAGGCCAGACCGATGGCGCTGCGCACGTTGACCATGGTTTCTTCGGCTAACAGCCTGGCGCGTTTAGCACCGTCTTCCAGCACGCCCCAGATGTAATCTGGGTTTCTGGCCAGTTCGGCGCGGCGGGCACGGAAGGGCTCCAGATGCGCATTCAGGTTTTTAGCCAGCAGCTTTTTGCAGTCCACGCAGCCTATGCCTGCCCGGCGGCATTCGACGTTAACCATGTCGATTTCATCCTGCGACGAAAAAATTTTATGCATGGAAAACACATTGCAAATATCCGGATTGCCCGGGTCGCTGCGGCGGATACGCGCCGGGTCCGTGACCATCTGCATGACACGCTGAGTGGTCTCCTCGGGGGTAGCCGCCAATTCAATGTGGTTGTTGAGGCTCTTGCTCATCTTCTGCACGCCGTCAATGCCGAGCACTTTGGGGACAGAGGTGGCTTTCATCTGCGGCTCTTTGAGCACCTGTTTACCGTAGCGGTAGTTGAAGGACCGTACAACCTCACGAGTAAATTCGATATGCGGCGCCTGGTCAATGCCTACCGGAACGAAATCGGTGCCGTATAGCAGAATGTCAGCCGCCATCAATACCGGGTAACCTACCAGCCCGTAGTTTACGTTGTTGGGATTCTCGCGCACTTTATCTTTGAAGGTCGGCAGATCGGTCAATTTCCCCAGTGGCGTGACCATGGAAAGGTAGGTATGCAGCTCCATCACCTGGGGCACGTGGGACTGAATGAAAATGATCGATTCCTCCGGACGAATACCTGCAGCCAGCCAATCCAGTGCCATATCGTAGGTGTTCTGGCGCAGGTCTTCGGTGGTCTCAAGTGTGGTCAGGGCATGGACGTCCACGATGCAATAAACGCAATCGTAGTCCGCTTGCATGGCCACATAATTCTTTATGGCACCCAGGTAATTGCCAAGATGCTGCCTGCCGGTAGGGCGGGCGCCGGAAAAAACACGTCCCTTTTTGGTCATAATGAATTGCCTTCCTCGAGGATTTTGGTGATCCGTGTGGTAATTTCGCCAGGAGTAGCGTGTCGTTGAAGTTCAACCTTGGAAAAAATCAATTTATCATTGACTGTGATTTCGAATCGACCACCCGAAGATGGGATCAAGCTCAGTGATTCAATTTCTGGCTCGAAGTATTTAAGCAGGTCGGTTGCCAGACTGGCAGCCCGGTCGGTGTAGTGTCAAACGGCGCAGTATTCGATGCTGATGGTGAGCCGCATGGATGTCTCCCAGTCGCTTAACGAATTTGGCAAGATTATAATCCAAGCACAGGCGTTTTTGGTACAATGCGCATATGCCC
>DATBWK010000029.1:0-6106 GCA_036514835.1 Bellilinea sp. | reverse complement strand
TGTCCCTACGGATGATGCCCCGATTTTTGCATGGGTGACGAATACGCCGCCCGGTTGGGTATCGACTGCAAAGGAGCAATGCATGTGTGGAATTGTTGGCTATATTGGTGATCGCAATGCGACTCCGATCATTTTGAATGGTTTAAAAAGACTGGAATACCGCGGTTATGACTCAGCCGGGATTGCTGTGCTGCAGGATGGACATATCGAAGTGCGGCGCGACGCCGGCAAATTGTCGAATTTGGCAACGCTGGTGGAAAACTCGCCGATTGTTGGCAAACTTGGGATTGGCCACACGCGCTGGGCAACCCACGGCGAACCAAGCGCCCGCAACGCCCACCCGCACCTTGGCAGCACCAAGCAGGTGGTTGTGGTGCATAACGGCATCGTCGAGAATTTTCTCGAGCTGCGCGAAGATTTGACAGCTGAAGGGGTAGTCTTCAACTCGGACACCGATACTGAGGTGATCGTGCATCTGGTCGAGCGTTTTCTGAGCGGCGGCACATCACTGGAAGAGGCTACCCGGCAGGCGCTGCGTCAATTGAAGGGTGCCCACGGCGTGGTGGTCTTCTCATCGCTGGAACCAGATAAACTGGTGGCAGCCCGCATCGGCAATGCCGGCGGGGTGGTGATTGGTATCGGCAAAAATGAAATGTTCGTGGCATCCGATATCCCGGCGATCCTGGATCACACCCGCAATATGGTATTTCTGGAAAGCCACCAGATGGCGGTGGTCACCCGTGATTCGTACAAGGTGAAAACTCTGGAAGGTAACCCTGTCGCGGCACAGGAACACAATATTGGCTGGGATCCGGTAGCTGCCGAAAAGGGCGAGTTCCGGCATTTTATGCAGAAGGAAATCCACGAACAGGTGCGCTCGCTGACCGACACGCTGGCAGGACGGGTGGATTTCGATGAGGGTACTATCCGACTGCCGGATTTGAACCTGACAGCCGAAGCAGCCAAAAAAATCAAGCGAATCATCATCACAGCTTGCGGCACCGCCGGTCATGCCGGCATGGTGGGCAAGGTGTTGATCGAAAACATCGCCCGGATTCCGGTGGAGGTGGATATCGCCTCCGAATTCCGCTACCGCGACCCAATCGTGGACGAAAACACGGTGGTTTTAGCCATCAGCCAATCCGGCGAGACCGCCGATACATTGGCTGCCATGGATGAGGGGCGCAAACGCGGCGCAAAATTGTGGTCGATTGTGAACGCCATCGGCTCTCAGGCTATGCGGGTGGCTGACGGCTACATTTCCATGCAGTCTGGGCCGGAAATTGGGGTGGCGTCGACCAAGGCTTTCACCGCACCGCTGGTGGATTTGTACATGCTGGCGGTTCTGCTTGGCGACCTGCGCGGCACCTTAAGCGAGGATCGGCGCAAGGAATTGGTGTGCGATCTGCGCCTGGTGCCAGACCTGGTGGGACGCTGTCTGGACCGCGAGCCCGAGATCGTGCAAGTGGCGCGCGAGATGAAGTACATCAAGAATATGCTGTACCTCGGACGCGGCGTCAACATGCCGATTGCCTACGAAGGGGCGTTAAAGCTCAAAGAAATCTCGTATATCCATGCGGAAGCCTATCCTGCCGGCGAGATGAAACACGGACCCATCGCCCTGGTCGACCGCGACCTGCCAGTTCTGGCGATTGCACCTGACGACCCGTGGCACGAGAAAATGATCAGCCAGATCGAACAGGCCAAGGCGCGGGGCGGCAATGTGATCGTGGTGGCTACCGAAGGCGACACGCGGGTGGAGGGGCTGGCGGACCATATCTTCTGGGTGCCGCCGACCCCCTGGCTGCTGTCACCGGTGATCACCGTGATCCCGCTGCAGCTGTTTGCCTACCATATCGCTTCTCTGAGAGGGCTGGATGTGGATCAGCCGCGCAATCTGGCGAAGAGCGTGACCGTGGAATAAGGGTAGTACTTTGGCTGACCCTCTGGATTGATCAAATCAAGGACTAACAAAAATCCCCGCTGTTTTGCAATTATTATTCCAAAACGGCGGGGATTTGCATGAGCCCTGAAGATTTAAACCTTCCGCAAAATCTTCTCCAAGGCTTTTCCCTTCGCTAATTCGTCGATTAACTTATCCAAGTAGCGAATTTCCTGCATCGTTGGTTCTTCAATATCTTCCACTCGGACCCCGCAAATCATACCCTTGATCAAAGCCCGCGAAGGATTCAGGTGAGGAGCTTCCGCTATGAAGGTCTCCATGTCTGTATGTTTTTTCAGTTGGGCGTCCAACTCTTCCTTGCTATATCCTGTCAACCAAAGAATAATTTCATCGACTTCGATTTTCGTGCGTCCTTTTTTCTCCGCCTTGGTAATATAAAGGGGATAGATATTTGCGAAACTCATTGTATAGATGCGAGGTTTTGTCATGAAAATTATTTTAATCCATACTCCGCACCTTAAGAAACCAACCTAAGGCTGGAATTGAATCAAGCCTATCGTATCGATCTTTATGACTTACTTTTCCAAATACTCCTTAAGGACGGCTGCATTGTTATGAAGCGTATCGCGCGCGCCGTAAACCAGGGTTAGCGTCCCGGCACGCGCATAATCGATCAGCGTTTGGACCAATGCGGGATTGGTGTCCAGTTCAGCGAAGTAGGCAGCGCGGAAGGCGTCCCAGTTGGGCACGTCGTGGTGAAAGGATTGGCGCAGGGCGTTGCTTGGCGAGACTTCTTTCATCCAGGCGGTGAGCTGAAGCTTTTCCTTCGTTAAGCCGCGCGGCCAGAGCCGATCCACCAGAATGCGCACGCCATCCTCCGGGGCAGGCGGGTCATAGGCACGCTTGATGCGTATAGCCATAGAATTATGCCTCCATTGGTGTTATGGGATCGCCAAGCGGGGTTGGATATGGAGCGTGGTCATGGTCGTCCAATAAACTGACAGCGCTCACGGCACCGTCAAGGGCGGGCTGGGTTTGCAGCCGCGCATACACTTTGAGAACGCAAGTGGTGATGTCCGCGATCACGCGCAGCATGGTGGCTTCATTCAAATAGGGGTAAGCGCGGTCCAAGACCCGTTTGGGTCCCTCTTCAGTATAGTATTGGCGAATCATGTCAAATTGAGTTTGGATGGCAAAGAGTGGTATGTGATCGATTGGAATGTCGGACAGCTGGAGAGACTTAAAAATTTGCCAGGGGAGCCAATCGGGATGGTCGCGCAAGAAAAGGTGGTCCAGCCCGTACCAGTCCTCTTTTAGCTGATTAACAGCTTCAACCTTGCCGATTTTGACAAATAAATCCGCCCATTCCACTTGCGAGGGTTTCCACAGAAAATCCACCCACAAAACGTCGGTCAACAGGTGAAAATAATAGCCCCATAGGAAACTGGTTTTCCAGTTGAACGGTGCGGCGGGTAAGCCTGCCAGGTAAGCCTGGTAGAACTCGAGATCATGGATGTGCTCTTCGCCTTCGCCATGGACCAGGTAATGGGTAACAGATTTTGGCGGGTTGAATTCCGTCCAGGTTTCGTTGGGAATGCCAGAATCGGGCGCCAGGCTGCCGGCGTAGAAGGCGGGGATGTCCAATCCATCCAAATGCGCGGCGATATTTTCAGCCACGCGCAAGTGACACATCCAGGTGCCCATATCAGCGGTTCACCCAACGATCCAACCCGGAAGGGCTTTTGAAATTTTCCAGTAGGTCGAGCAAGTCCAATGGCCGGTCACTGCTGACCAGCAGGTCGCGGTGTTCATCGTAGATGAATTTCTCATTGCGGGCGCGTTCAATCATCGCCAGCAGCGGGCTGAAATAGCCGTTGATATTAAGCAGCCCAACCGGTTTGGTATGCAGGCCAATTTGCGCCCAGGTGAGGGTCTCGAACAATTCGTCCAGGGTGCCATAACCCCCGGGCAGCGCTATGAAAGCCTCTGCCAGCTGGCTCATGCGGGCTTTGCGTTGGTGAATATCCGCCACCACCTCCAGCCGGGTGAGCCCGGTGTGCATCAGTTGGGGTTGATTCAGATTTTCCGAGACAACTCCGATGACTTTTCCGCCGGCATTCAATACACCATCCGCTACCGCACCCATAAGACCGGTTTTTCCGGCACCGTACACCAGTTCAATGGCGCGGTCCGCCAATATTTGACCTAGTTCGCGAGCCGCAGCCAAATAACCATCCGCCAACCCGTCGGCTGAACCGCAGTAAACACAAATGGATTTATAGACTGGTTTGACTACCACCCTGATTCTCCTGCGTTGAAATGGTTTTGGTTATTCTAATACGAATAACTGCCGCCGCCGATAAATTCACGAATAACTGAGTCAGGCGGCACAAGGCTGTCGTCAGCTTGCGGTAAAACAGTTTGGAGCAAGTTCCGCACGCGCAGGGCCCTTTCATAAGCATCCTGCCGCAGCGGGTCACGCTCATATTTCTTTTCCCAGTTTTCGAACTGATCCAGCAGTTTATGGCGGTACAGGGGCAGTTCATACGGCATGGCACTATTGATGATGAAGTCAACCTGTGAAATGTGCGGAATGATATTGCGCATTTCACTCGAGCGCACGTAATGCCAGTGCTCGAGGGTTTGCGAGGGGTCATAGGCGCGGTGAGCGGCATCCCGCAGCATGCGGCGAATCAAACGGATGTCCGTCCAGCGAACATATTGGCCGAGATCATCTTTGAGTTGCAGCAGCGGCTCGAGATACAGCTTGAATTTGCTTTCCGGCTCGAGCGAACTGGTCATGCCTTCATATAATCCATGCAGGGAATCGATCAGTAAAATTTCATTTTGCGCAAGACGCAAAGGGGTGGTTTGGGCTGTCTGCATTCCAGTTTTGAAGTCGTAGTGGGGTATTTGTACGGTTTCACCGGATGTCAGCTGAGCCAGATGCTGGTTTATTAAATCCAGGTCCAGCGCTTGAGGTGTCTCGAAGTCAAAATCGCCAAATTCATCTTTGGGATGAAGCGACAGGTCGAAGAAATAGTTGTCGACGTTAAGTGTCACCAGTTTAAAACCAAGATGCTGCAAGTGCTGGTTGATCTTGATGGTGGTGGTGGTCTTCCCTGACGACGAAGGTCCGGAAATAATGACCACCCGGATGGTTTTGCCACGATTGGCAATCATTTCAACGGCAGTGTCAACATCTTGCTGGTAGGCAGCCTCGGATTCTTGGACGATCTCGCGGATTTCGCCGCGCTGCAGTCGGTCATTGAGTGCCGCGACTGTGTGCAGCGAATGGTCGACCGCCCAATCCAGTATATGCCAAATTTTTTCCCAGGGGATATTGGTTGCGGGTACGGCTGCGCGGGCAGCCCGGTCTTTACGAAGACGGGCGCGTTCATCGCGATATAGAATATAGGCTTTCGCCACCCTGGCATGCCCGTTTTCAATCAGGACCTTCTCGACCGCATCCTGAATTTCCTCGACGGTCGGAATCTGGCTGGCAGTCCCATTTTTTACCAACAAATCGATCACCTGCCGGGTTAATTCCTCCGCGATTTGGCGGTCCCTGCCGCCCACGGCAACCGCTGCCCGGTAAATGGCATTGGTGATGCGCTCTGGATTGAACGGGACGACGGCGCCAGTGCGTTTTACCACTTGATTCAACTGCCGCATGAATTTAACTCCTCCCAAGACTTAATATTCAATACTCAAAAGGGAGATACTAATTAATATGACATTTATCCTATTTTTAGACAATATGACCCAATTATACAATTTTTAATATTGTATTAATCTTCCTCAATAGGTATAATTTTTTCTAATCGGAATTTAATCTTAGGAGGAGGAGAAGGAGGAAGTCAACCGAGTCCATACCTCTTAATTCAAGTCCCATACACCCAATCCCCTGAATTTTTTTACGGAGAAGAATATATGAAGAAACTCCAAAAAGGCTTACTCATTGCTGGAATGGTTCTGCTGTTTGCACTGGTGCTTGCTGCATGCCAGCCTGCTCCTGTGACGCCGGCACCCGCTCCAGACGTTGAACCAACCGCAGCAGCATGCCCAGAGGCAGCCCCATGCCCTGATCTGGCTACTGATATCCCATTCTATGCCTTGTGGGCTGATTCGGGCCATGCCGATAGTACCTCTGAAGCCTTCCGCCACTGGGACGAGGAATCCCCCAAGGAAGTTCCTACCGGC
>DATBWK010000028.1:0-3072 GCA_036514835.1 Bellilinea sp. | reverse complement strand
CCTTATTCCCAGCGGAATGTCCGCAGCGAGATAACGACTCCCAGCACCAGCATTCCAACCAGCACACCCACATTCAGCAGGTGGGCGCTCCAGTTTTCACCCATCCACAGTCCGCGCAGCAGGTTGACCACGTAGGTCAAGGGGATAAAAGCCGAGATCCTTTGCACCGTCTCAGGCATCAGTTCGCGCGGCCAACCCGCACCCGAAAGGATGAGCATGGGGTACAGCAGCACCAGCGCACAAATTTGAGCGGTGCGGGCGGTCGGCATGACGCCGGCCAGGATAAAGCCGATACCGAAAAAGCTCAAGCTGCCGAGGGTGAATCCCAAAATCAGGTTGAAGATATTGCCCGGAAGCTGCACATGGTAAATGAATACCCCGGCAGCAACGAGCAAAATCATTCCCAGCATGGTCATGCTGAAGACCACAATCACCTGGGCGGCCATCACGACGAAGGGAGACACCGGCGTGGTGCGCAATCTCCGCAGAATGCCTTTTTCGCGGTAGGTCGCCAGGGTGATGGTGACGGCCATCAGGCCAGTGATTCCGATGACCATGGCAGAAAAGGCTGGAATCAGGGCATCAATCGCTCCCTGGCTGCCCACTCCCGGCGGGGGGTTGTTGCCGTAAATGCTGCCAAACACGAAAAGCATTAGCAGCGGAAAAATCAACGTAAAAAAAGCGCTGACCGGTTCGCGCAGGAACAATTTGGCTTCAATCCAGGTCATTTTGAGCAAACTTTTCATTCCGCACCTCAATCCCGCACCCCGCGCCCGGTCAGGCTCAGAAAAACATCTTCCAAATTGGGCTGTTCGGTACGCAGGTCATGGAATCGGATCCCTTTTTCCGCCAGCAGGCTGACCACTTCGCTCACCAACGGCTCTTGTCGTCCATTGTTGGCCTGAATGACCACCCGATCACCCTGATTCTCCAGTTTTACCGCTCCGGATAGGCTGTTCGCAAAATCGACGGGTAGCAGCTGGTCTGGACTGAATACCACCCGCTCCCCGGCCCCCAACTGGCGGATCAAGGCCTGCGGGGTGTCCAGCGCGATGATTCGGCCGTGATCCAGAATCGCCACCCGGTCACACAGACGTTCAGCCTCTTCCATAAAATGGGTGGTCAGCAGGATGGTCTTGCCCTGCGCGCGCACGTCGCGCACCAGGTCCCAAATAGCATGCCTCGCCTGCGGATCCAAACCGGTCGTCAGTTCATCCAGGAAAATCAACTGCGGATCGGGCAAGAGCGCCAGGGCGATGAAGAGCCGCTGCTTTTGTCCGCCGGACAGCTTGGCAAAAGGCGAATTCCTTTTTTCTTCCATCCCCAGGCGGCCCAGTAAATTCTGCCATTTCACCGGGTTTGTATAAAAAGATGAATACAGGTCCAGCGCTTCCCAAACGCGCATCCGTTCCGGCAAATTGGACTGCTGCAGCTGCATACCAGCGCGTTCGCGCAGGATATGACCATCAACCTGCGGATCAATCCCCATTACGCGCACAGTACCGGAGTCCGGTTTCCTCAGTCCCTCCAGACACTCAATGGCGGTGGTCTTGCCGGCGCCATTCGGACCTACCACCCCGAAAATTTCACCCTGCTGTACCTCAAACGAGATCCCATCCACGGCGACAGTCGCTCCATAGACCTTGCGGAGCTTATCAACTTGCACGATTGCGTTCATCTTTCCCCTCACTTGCGTTTCAAAATCGCTTGCAGCGCCAAAACGTGCTCCTGAAAAACTTTGCGCCCCTCGGCTGTGACAGCCACGTAGGTGCGCGGTTTACGCTCGACAAAGGTCTTATTGACGGCGATGTAGCCGGCGTCTTCCAGCTTACGCAGATGCGCCCCCAGGTTGCCGTCCGTGACGTCCAGCAGCTCACGCAAATAGGTGAAATCAACCTCGTTGGCTGGCTCCAACGTAACCAGAGCCGCCATAATGCGCAAACGCACCGGCTGGTGAATGATCTCGTTGAGTTCAGCCGCCATGTCTCACCACCGGTAATGGATATACGATCCAAGGGCGATCATGGTGCCGCCGCCCAACAGAGACATCCACAGATAGAAATAAGCAGGGACAAAAAAGTAGCCAACCAGCGCCAGTGCACTAATTGGCAGCACCCACCAGACCGTGCGAAACGAGAATATCAAGCCCATGGCCATTTGACCGAGTAGGATGAATAGAATGATGAAAATGGTCAGCGTTTTCCCGTCCATCGGCCAGGCGACCGCGATCAAAGCTGCACAGAAAAGCGCCAGCAGGAGCCAGAACAGTCCAATGCGCCGGGTGGTGATGCTGGTCGCCGGATTACGCAGCCGTTTGCCGCGGCGTATACCAAGAATCGTTGCCAGTGCGCCGCCCAGCAAACTTACGCTGACCCAGATCGCGACCACAATCGGACCCGTTAAAAACTGAGTGCCCAAATATCCAATCAGCCACACAATTCCGGTGATGATCAGCATGGTGGAATAACCGCTGTCCGCGATCGAACGGCGTGTTTTTTGCACCACCTGCTGGATGGCAGCCAGTGACTCCTCGGCTTCATTGGGGGAAATGTTCATCTCGTTTACTCCATTAGAGTACTCTGTAATACAGAGCAAGTATAGTGATAATCCATTCGCCTGTCAAGAGAGAATTCACTCCCCCACCCCAGTGACGCTTGTGTATAAACAAAAACGATCCATCCAGCAGCCATCGATTTTGAATATTCTTTTATCCTTGCGCGGCCTGATTATCAGGCGGAATCGGAAAAATGCCAGGTAAAAACCAAACAACCCCCTTCTTACTCTTGACAAATATCGCTTTTTTCATTAATATGAATGAACATTCATTCATATTCTTTTACAGGAGTGTCCATTATGTCGCCGCGCTACAGGGATGATAATCGAAGGCAATTAATGAGCGAAACCCGCCAGCGGCTGGTAAATGCGGCCATAGAGGAAATTGCCCGCGAAGGCTACGAAAACGCCAGCATCAACCGGATCACCCAGGCAGCCGGCGTCGCGACCGGGACCATCTACAACTACTTCCCCAGCAAACACGAACTGATGCTAGCCATCCTGACCGAGATCGGCACA
>DATBWK010000027.1:0-4802 GCA_036514835.1 Bellilinea sp. | reverse complement strand
CGTGATCGCGCCATTTTCCCGTTGTTTGAGGAACACCGGCACCACGCTGCCGCGGCTGCCCACCACATTGCCGTAGCGCACGCAGGCAAAGCGCGTCTCGCGTCCGCCGGCGTAGCTGTTGGATTGGACAAACAGTTTTTCAGCTGCCAGCTTGGTGGCGCCATAAAGATTGACCGGGTTGACAGCCTTATCGGTGGAGAGGGCAATCACGCGGGTCACGCCGGTATCCAGCGCGGCATCGATCACATTGCTGCTGCCAAGGATGTTGGTCTTGATGGCTTCCATCGGGTTGTATTCGCAGGCCGGTACCTGTTTAAGCGCTGCTGCATGCACCACAATATCCACACCGTTGAAGGCCCGGCGCAGGCGCGAGTAGTCGCGCACGTCGCCGATGAAGTAGCGCAGCGAAGGGTGGGTGTATCCGGCAGCCTGCATCTCGTGCTGTTTGAGTTCATCGCGGCTGAAAACGATAATTTTGGCCGGATGTACTTCTTCCAGCATGATTTTGATGAATTTTTTGCCAAACGAACCGGTCCCGCCGGTTACCAGAACGACGCTATTCTTCCAATCGACCATGTTTTTCCTCGAATAACAAGTATCGGGCCCAACGCAATCCGTTGAGGATGGGACCGTCCAGGAAACGCTTGTGCGGCACCTTGCGGCTGGGCGAATAAGGGAATTTGGCCAGTTCAGGCCACAGGGTGGCAGTAATTTGCCGCTCCATGATGTGATCCGGGTAGCTGCGGTATTTGGGATCGACTCCCAGCATGGTGTTGATAAAGCGGCGGTTGCTGATGGGCGCGTAATCCTGATGCGACAGGTCGTTAACCACGTGCCCCAACGCCAGCCAGTTGCCAATTTCAATTTCCCAGGAAAGAAAATCGAGCAGCTTGTAGCCCAACTTCTCAACCGGCAGCGCATCGATCATCCAGTCCTTCAGGCTTTTGATTACCAATGGGTCGTTGCCAAGATTAAGGATGCGCACCAGGTCGCGCAGGGTCACCCGGTATGGGTACACCCCCACCGACCAGAACCGCACACGCACGATCTCCGAGATGGTGCCTTTGAGGATGACGCGCCCCTGTGGGATGTGCTTGAAGCGCGCCTCTACCATGTTGCCCCAGTCGTCTTTGGTGCCGACCAGTGTCTGGTTGTAAACTTCGCCAAATTCCTCGCTCATCGGCACGCGCGAATCGACAATGTGATGTGTGAGGTTGGCCGCGCTGGTAATTTCCCGCGGCACCTTCACATCGTCGCTCTCTGTGGTGAGGTGGCGGTACATCATCGAGAAAACAAACACATCCTCGGCAAAGTCTTTGGTGGCAGCCAGCATCATGCGGCTGTCCAACCCGGAAGAAAGCGCCACTGCCAGCGGGAAGCGTTTATGCGCGGCTTCAACCAGGCCTTTCAGCGTTTGCGCCGCGATCTTCACGCCTTCTTCCAGCGAATACTGCTTGAGCGGCTTAATCGGCCAGAAACGCACTACTTTCCTGGCATTCAAATCAAAATAATGGTTTGGCTGCAGGTGTTTGATTTCAGCAAAAGGTGCGCTGTCGCCCGGCCACCAGGTCTCAACTTTCTCCTGGAAGCGCGGTGAGGCCATATAACTGGCCGCTTCTTTGGAAATTTGGAAGCCAAACATCAGTTGGAACAATCCTGGTTGCGTCCCCAGCCAGGGATTGCCTTCAGCGTCCACATGCCAGAAGGTGGTGCGCAGCCCGCCGGGATCGTTGAATACCACGCTGGAGTCGCCGTGATGCAAAAATACCAGCCAGCGTCCGCCCAGCGGTTCGGTAGACTCGATCCATTGGTCGATGCTGGCGGCGGAGTCGCACATACGGGTCAAAACCTGGACGTCGTTGTCTTCCGGACGGTCGGGGTCAAGAATAAAGCCGAGCAGCGTCACCTGAAAGCCGTTGCGCTCGATCTGCGTCACGCTTAAGTCGGGATGAGTTGACAGGCAGTTTCCGTCGGGCATGGTATACACCGCCCAGCGTTCCAACGGGAGCGGAGTTTTGCCATAAAAGAACTGGTAACGGTACATGATTTCCTGCTTTTTTATTTCCACTGCCTGTTTCTCCTTTCACCTTGTCTTTTGGATTTACGTACCAATAATTCTGGTCAGTCGCACTGACCGTTGCCGCGTTCCAGGCTCCAGTCAATCGGTTCTCCGACCAGGTAGCGGAAGGTGCGGGCATATTGCTCTTTGCATTCGCCCTGTAAGACCATCTCCAGCGGGCGAGCCTTATAGTCATCCCAAAGCCGCACCAAATGCCACGGGAAGGGCTGCGGATAATCAAAGAAGAAGCGGTAGGCATAGGCCCAGGCTGCGGTGACCTGTTCGCGGGGCAGCCGGTGCTGATCTGGATGCTCCAAAATCTGGCCAAGCAGCTTGTAGTAGCTCACCCATGAGTCTGGGTCGTGCGTAAAGCCGCGATTGCGGTAATGTGTTTGTCCGGCGACCACCACCGGCACGCCGTTCATCGCCATCTCCATGCCAACCGTGGTGGTGTACACCAATCCCAGGTCGGCGACGTCGATCAGGTCGTAGGTATTGATCTCGTCTTTAGGTTTGATCAAACGGATGTTTTCCGGCAGACGCGGCAGCACTTCATGCACCACCTCCACCATGGATTGACCGTGGGTAAGTTGCTCGCCGGGATGCACGCGGATGACCAGTTGAATGTCTGGTCGTCCGATGAAATACTGCACGGTACGGCTGATCCACTCCGCCATGGACTTGGAGAATACCTGGCGTCCCAGGGTCAGGCTGTCGCCTAGAACGTTGGTCGCCAAAAGCACGACCGGGCGGTCATCCAGCCCCAGACGCTGACGAGCCTGCTGCCCGCCTTCCTGCGGTACCCCCTGCCACATGCGGGCGAAATTCTCCCACATCGAACCGCGCTGGCGGGCCATCATCAGCGAGTGCATGCGTTCCATTTGCTGCTCGGTCAGCGGATTCTCGCGGTGTGCCTGCCACAGACCATTGGTATCCTGGCGCATGACTTCGTTATTCTTCGCTACCCAGATGCGCTGGCGCTGATCGCTGAACTCGTAGGTCACGGTGGGGATTTTCAGGTGACGGGCGACACGGTAAAACACGCCCAGTTCCTGGATGGTGCCGTTGGGCACGATGACCACATCCGGTTTGGATTGGCGCAGCCAGGCTAAGGCTGCCTGGGCTAAATCGCGGTTGCGGTTGAAGCGTAATTTGTAGATATCGCTGTCCAGATCGACGTCCTCGATCTGCAGCGTGTATTGCGTATCGTAAAGGGTCACTTCCTTGACCGCTGTCACCAGGTCTGCCGGCAGCGGAATGTACGGCGCACGCGCGCTAAGGAAGGAAACAACGTCCATTGCCGGGCCAGCCTGCTCGAGCACTTTGCGGGCGTAGGCGTTCTGCCGGCGCAGGTCGAACATATTAATTTCTTTCTGCCAGTCCGCATACGGCAGGTAACCCATGGTGACCTTATGCCCCTGGGCTGCCAGCGACATTCCCAGCATGGCGGCATGCTCGATCCAATAATGCAGCGTGGCAAACACAAATACTTTCTTGCCTGCCGGCGCAGCTTTGTGTAATCTGTTCACTACCGGGGAAATTTCCGGCATGTGCGCCTGCAGACCCTTCAGTGAAAACCGTGTGTTGATCTGTTTACCGCGTTGACGAATCAACCAGTACAGTTCGGCTGTAAAGGGAATTCCCCCCAATATGCGTTTGATGGTCTCTGTTCCGGATGGTGTCATGCTTCAATAGCCTCTACGTGCCAGTTTAATCGCGGCCGCACCGGACCCAATCTGGCCTCAGGCCAGTGCATCCCCGGCGCGCCCGCTGCATCTACGGTGAAGGTCAATGCCTGTTCGTCCTGAAAATAGCGCTTGACGCGGTAGGAACTGGCGTTGACTCCAACAACAAAGCGTCCTTCATTCAGGAAATTTGCCGGCAGCGTGCAGCGGCTCAAATATCGGCCGGCCGGCCGCACTGCCAGACGTTCAAAGTCAGCCGAGTCGTCCGTGTCGAAGGAGGTAAACACGTACTCGCCGCGCGTGCTCATCAGGTAAATGCCCACCCGCAGCCCGGTCACCGGTGCCGACAGGCTGTATTCGATCTCCAGGGCATTTTCCTCGATCGAGCGGATGGTGTTGACCACTTTCCCCTGCCCATTTTGCACCCGTACCGCCAGCGGGCGGAATGGCGCCGCGCTGAGTGGCACCTCTCCGTTCTCCCAGATGCGTTGACCTTCCTGGGCGAACCCGCGCGACAGGTAGAAGTCCACCGCTTCCGGGGTAGGCGCGCGCATAATCAGGCCGCCTTGATCGATCACAATGGTTTCGTCAGTCAGGCGCAGCACCGCTGACATATTATGGCTAACGAACAGCACCGTGCGGCCTTCACGAGCCACGTCGCCCATTTTTCCCAGACATTTGCGCTGGAATTCAGCGTCGCCGACCGCCAGTACCTCGTCCACCACCAGAATTTCCGGCTCCAGATGCGCCGCCACGGCAAACGCCAGCCGTAAATACATGCCGCTGGAATAACGCTTGACCGGCGTCTCGATGAATTTGTCCACCTCGGCAAATTCGACGATTTCATCGAACTTGCGCTCAATTTCCGTGCGTTTCATGCCAAGGATGGCGCCGTTCAGGTATATATTTTCCCGCCCGGTCAATTCCGGGTGAAAACCGGTGCCAACCTCCAGAAGACTGCCGACCCGCCCGTGAATCTCGGCCTCGCCCTCGGTCGGTTCGGTGACGCGCGACAGCAGCTTGAGCAGCGTGCTCTTACCGGCTCCGTTGCGGCCTAC
>DATBWK010000026.1:0-2528 GCA_036514835.1 Bellilinea sp. | reverse complement strand
ATTCAGCCGGAGGAATTTACTCCGATCACGCCCGAAGTACCTCAACACAAAAAACACATCGAAGTCGTCATCGGGCACCAAAAGGTTATCTGTTACGAAAATGACGTACCTGTCATGGAGACTTCAGTCTCCACCGGGTTGGATTATTCACCTCCCAATGGCGAGATGCCCTGGAACACACCCAAAGGCACCTTCTATATCTTCTCCAAAATGCCTTCCAAACATATGGGTGACGGAAGGCTGAGCGGTAATCCCGAAGATTACGAGCTGCCTGGCGTACCCTGGACCACCTTTTTCGAGACCAGCGGCGTGGCTTTCCATGGTACCTACTGGCACGAAGATTTCGGCACCCCGCGCAGTCACGGCTGCGTCAATATGCGCTCCGAAGAAGCCAAGTGGCTTTTCCGCTGGGTGATGCCAGCTAACGACCCGGAAACGGTCGAGCAGCGCGGCTGGGGCACCCGCGTGGTGGTCAGCTAAGCCCTGCCGGTTCCTCAACCGCCACAAATTCTGAAAACACCTGGTTGCCGAGCAGCCAACCGCGCTGTGATAGCCGCAGCACATCGCTGCCATCCCCGGCCCACTCGAGCAACCCCGTCTGCTCCAGCTGTTGAATTTGCTTTGGAAAAGCCTGTTTCAAGGTCACGCCAAAGCGTTGGCTAAACCTGGCATCCGATACCCCCTCGTCCAGCAGCCGTAATCCGACCATCATATGCTCCTGCATGGCTGTCCACCGGTCAACGGGTAACGAAGTCTCCGCCGCCGCCCCGCCGGGAAATCCGACCGGTTGATTCTTTGCTATAGACTGAATATACGCTTTAACCCCGCGTTGATTGGCGGTCCGCACCCCATTGACATAGCCGTGTGCGCCAGCACCCAGCCCGAAATATGGCAGGTTGCGCCAGTACTGTAAATTATGTCGGCAGGCTAGCGTCTCTCCGTCAACCCGCTTTCCCCAGTTCGAAATCTCGTAATGACCATACCCGGCAGCTTCCAGCCGTTCGCAGGCCCATTCGAACATGTCAGCGGCCAAATCGTCATCCGGGGCGCTGACCAGGCCATGCTCCAGCCATTTTCGGAATGGCGTACCGTGTTCGATTGACAGGGCATACAGCGAGAAATGCTCCGGCTGCAAAGCCAAAGCCGTCTCCAGCGTCTCCTGCCAGCGCTCCAGTGGCTGCGCCGGCAGCCCATAGATCAAATCCAAATTGAGATTGGAAAAACCAGCCTGCCGTGCCCATTCCACCGCCCGGATCACATCGAGCGTTCCGTGCTGGCGTTCCAGCAGCGCCAGATCAATGGCGTTGGCGGATTGCATCCCCAGGCTTATTCTGTTGAATCCCGCCTGACGTAGATCTTTCAGCGAAGCTAATGTCACAGAGCCCGGATTAGCCTCCAGGCTGATCTCCGCGCCGGGCTGCACAGCGAAATACTGGTCACACGTTTCCAACAGCAGGGCCAGGTCATGGGCGGGAATCAGCGAAGGCGTCCCACCGCCCAGGAATATGGTATGTACCGGTAACTTTTCGCCCGCCGCCTGGCCAGCCCAGGCCACCTCTTGCTGCAAAGACGCCATATACTTCGGAATCAACCCCTCTAAACCGGCATAAGTGTTAAAATCACAATAACTACAGCGATGGCGGCAAAATGGGATGTGAATATACAGACTGGTCAATTCGGACATGTCCGTAGCATATCACAATCCCGCCGGGCGGGTAAAATTCACCGAAAACCGCTGAATCTCTTGACGGATTTTGAGTATGTTATAATTCCCACGCCGGGGGTTGTACCCCGGTTCACTATTGAACACGCCTATGAGCCCAGAAGATACCTCCCAAAAAACCAAAATTTGTCCTACTTGTGGCACTCGCTTAGCCGAAAACGCCACCCGTTGTCTGGTCTGCGGACGCTCCTTCACGGTCGGGGAATCAAAAGAAAGAAAGCAGGTTGCTGCCGCGACGGCAGTGCAAAGCCCCAAATTACCTGAAGTCAGGCTGTCACTGCCGATAGCGATCGGTTTGATATTGTTGCTCCTGGCGATTGGCGCCGGCACTGTTTTTGGCGTGCTGCGCGGCACTGGCCAGGTGGTTGAACCGACCGCCACCGCTACGCTGACTCAGACACCCACCGTCACAATGACGCCCAGTCCGACTGCCTCACCGACGATTGAGTTCACCTGGACTCCGTTGGCGCCTGTCGAGCACATCATTGCTTCTGGAGACAATTGCATCACTTTGGCTTCGCGTTACAGCGTATCTGTCAACAGCATTGTCGCCATGAACAATCTGCCTGCTGCCTGTGACACCTTGTCCATCGGCCAAAAGCTTATGATTCCGCAGCCAACCCCAACCGCATCGCCTGCGCCAACGCAAACATTAAGCGCTGCGGACGCCACCGATACAGCCTGCGATAAAGTCGAATACATGGTGGTGGCTGGTGATACCCTGTTCAATATCGCGACCAACTACAACGTTTCGTCCGATGCGATCAGGAGTTACAACGGTCTGGCCTCGGATGTGGTTTATGAG
>DATBWK010000025.1:0-5811 GCA_036514835.1 Bellilinea sp. | reverse complement strand
GCATGGTCGCGGTTGAGTCCGGCGCGCAGCATGGGCGTATCCACGGCTCCCGGCAGAATGGCATTGACGCGGATATTATCTTCTGCAAATTCGATCGCCATGGCACGGGTCAGAGCCAGCAGGCCGCCCTTGCTGGCAGCGTAGGCCGAAATGTTTTTGGAAGTGGCGACCGCATGCACCGATGAGACATTGACAATGGCTCCGCCGCTGCCGGCTTTGAGCAGCGGGTGCGCCAGTTTAGCGCCCAGGAAAACCGAGCGCAAATTGGAGGCAATCACCCCGTCCCATTCCTCCACACTGGTTTCCACCAGCGGCTTGATCACCTGGTAAGCGGCATTGTTCACCACCGCATCCAGTGTTTGCGAAAAGGCGTTGGCCTTTTGGTAGATCATGTCAATGTTGTCTGGCTCAGCAATGTCGGCCTGGATGAACAGCCCGTTTACCGGGAAGTCCTCGCCGAACGGCTGCCGGTCCACTCCGATCACGCGCCAACCCTTATCGGCGAACAGTTTGACCGTCGCCCGTCCAACCCCGCCGGCTGCGCCGGTAATCAGTACGACTCGTTGTTCAGTCATCCGATTTTTCTCTTTTCCATATGATGGGACTGCCATGCGTTTTGATGATTCTACCGCGCGCCGCGTCAGGCTTGCTGAAAAGCGTTTAGCTTGCCAGCGTCCAGCCCCAACCCTTCCACCAGGTTGCGCAGCGTATTCCAGTGCACCCGTTCCCAGGCTGCCGGACTGGAATTGGAGTTATGGGCTGCCAGCATGACATTGTCCATGGTCAGCAGCGGTGAGTCGAGCGGCAGCGGCTCAACCTCGAAGACGTCCAGTGCCGCCCCGGCAATCGCTTTAGCCTGCAGAGCAGCAATCAATGCCGGCTCGTCGACGATCGGTCCGCGGGCGGTGTTAATCAGTACCGCGTGCGGCTGCATCCAACTCAGCGTCTGCGTATTGATCAGGTGGCGGCTGGTTGGGTTCAGGTCGCAGTTGATGCTGACGAAGTCTGAGCGCTGCAGCAGGTCTTGCAGGCTGGTCATCTCGACATTATTTTCCAAAATGAAATCCGGAGCAATCGGCACGATGTCATTGCCGAGCAGGCGCATGCCAAACGGGCGCGCCCGGCGCAGCACCGCCTTGCCGACGTTCCCAACCCCCACCACGCCCAGTGTGCACTCGCTCAGAGAGCGTCCGGGCAGTTTTACCCAGTTCCCAGCCTTCATGTGGCGATCCATCCACGGCAGGCGGCGGGCAAAGGCCAGAATATATCCCAAAACGCTGTCCGAAACCGGCAGAGTGAAGGCGTTGGGCGTGTTGCGCACCTGAATCCCCAGCCGGGTGGCAGCCGCTTTGTCGATCGAATCAATGCCGGTGCCCCATTTGGAGATTACTTTGAGACGCGGCAGGCAAGCCTGCAGTACGCGCTCGCTGTAGCGGTCGTCGCCGCAAACCGCGGCGTCAAATTGGCCGGCATGCGCCAGGATTTCTTCCTCTGACAGGCGCTCATGCACTTCGGGTACGATCAATTGCAGCCCATAGGCGTCAAAAATCGGGCGAAAACGCTCAACAAACGGCAGCATGTACGGGGCGGAGAGCAAAACGGTGGCGGTCATGGGCAGCCTTTACTCGGAGGTTTTTCTTTCGGACTTCAAACGGTCGGAGAGCAGCAGATCGGCGATCAGAAAATCCGACTCCTCATCGATGTCCTGAGCTTCGGTCTTATCGATTTCGAACATATAGGGGCGTTCGCCGATGCGGGTGCGGTGCAGTTCCAATGTTTGACGCTTGAACAAATACAGGCAGGAATTTTCTTCAAATAGCGGCGGCAGGTCCTGGGTGCGCAGCAAAATAGCCGGGTTGTGATTAACCGGGCGCGCCAGCGCATCCCAGAAGCGGGTTTGCACTCTGGTGACGGAAAACAGCGAGTCATAAGCCGGGTACAACTCAATAAAAGTGCGAATGGCGCGCGAAATACTCTCCGGGCGCAGCAGCGGGTTGGTGGAATGGGTTTGCAGGTAGAAATCAGCCTCGATCTGGTCGGTGTCGTACATCAGAATCTCATTCATCGGCACCGTATCGGCGGTCAGATGCTCTGGTCTTTCGATGACGTGTACCTGAGGAAACTCAGCGCGCAGACCACCCACCACTACCGGGCTGTCGGTGTCTACCGCCACCTCGGAAATTTCCGGACATTGCAGCAGCGCGTGAATGATGTGCTGGTATAACGGTTTTCCCGCCAGCAGGCGGTAATTTTTCATGGGCACGCGCACCGAATGGTGGCGCATGGGTACCAGGGCGGCAATTTTATAATTCTGTTTCATTTCATTTCCCTCCCGCTGGGTTAATCGTGCCCCTCGGTATATTGGATCGGTTCGACATCGCGCTGCCTGCTTCCCGATTGATCCAGCACCGCAGCTGGATAATAAAAGGTCTGCTTCAGTTTCCAGGTCAACGGACCCGAACGGCGGTAACCCTGGTAAGTGCCCCAGAACTGCATAGCCCGGAAGCGCATGATATTGGCCCATTCCTGACCCAACAATTTCTCGCGCCCTGCCGCTTGCCAGTCGCTCCAGACATTGGTCACCCACAACCGGATGAAATCGCTGAAGTGGAAAGTCTCGTGCGGGTAGATTTGCTTGAAGGCCATGCTCTCGCGGCGGTAGCGGTTGTAAATACCGTGCCAGGTCTCATTATGCACGTGAATAATCTCGGCTTCGGCGGCATAGGCCAGGCTTAGCCCCTGGGTCAACAGCCAGCGCGCCCAGGCCAGATCTTCCAGCCCGCTCAGAAGCTCGTCGTATGGATGCTGCTGCCACAGCGAGCGGCGAATGGCAGCGTTGGCGTTATTGCAAAATGGGTGAGACTGGTGCGCCGTGGATTGATCGGGGTACCAGCTGCGAAATACCTGATGTTCAGAATACTTGGAAGACGCTCCACCGCGCTGCTTGCCGTAACTCAGTCCAATCTGCGGGTCGTTGAACGGCTCGAGCAGCTTTGCCACCCAGTCCGGATACACCGGATAGACATGCGCCGAAGCCATCACCACCAGGTCCGCTTTGGCGGCGGCAATGCCAAAATTCAGCGAACGCCCAAAGGTGAAGTCCTGCGGTTGAATGTGGACAATTTCCACCGGGAAGCGCGCCGCTATGGCTACCGTGGCATCCTGCGAGCCTGAATCGACCAGAATGATCTGCACATCCTTGACAGTCTGCTCCAGAATGCCGGTCAGCAGTCGGGCGATGTGCTGCTCCTCGTTATAGGCGCGAATGACGATCGAACACTTCGGCTGGCTCATGGTGGGCTAATCGCCTCCGTTGGGCAGCAGGAAGGACCCGTTGTGCAGAAAACCTTCCACCAGCGCCTGAACCGATTCGGAGCCCTCAACCTGAAAATCCTGCCAGCGGACATCCTTCTTAAAGCGTACGAAGCCTGGCGTGAGGTCCGCTTCGAGTAAATGCCCGAACGGCAGTGAAGTTTTGAAGAGCTGGTAGTACAGGAAAGTACGCGCATTTTGCTGAAATTCAGCCGGAACTTCAATAGAATCGGTTTTGATGAACTTTTCAGCCAGGTGGTGGAATTCCTCGGGTGAGGACGGCAAAAAGACGGTCGGAATCTGGGTAAAGCGTGCCTTGCCACCACACAACACCGCTGCGCCCATGATGGACGCCTCCAATCCGATGGTTGAATTATAGACCAGCACGAATTTGGAGCGCTGAATCAAATCATACGAAGACAGGTACTCGCTCGAGGCGACGAATACCACGTTGGGCAGCGCCGCGATGCCCTTCTTCTCCACCCAGCCCGCCACGCTTTCCTCGGCGGTTTTGCCCGGGCGTTCTTCATCCGGGTGGGCACGAATCACGAACAGTGTTTTGGGATGGTTGCGAATCAGGCGGGCAACTTCATCCAGCCAGGCGAACATGTGCGGGAAAATGACGTTGGCATGACTCTGACTGGTGTCAAAGATGACATTGGTAAATACCGGCACGATCTGTTTGAAGCCGGCAGCTTTTTTCAGGAATTCTTCCCCCAAACCGGCCATTTCCGGCCAAAAACGGATGCCCGCCATGCTGAAGTTGCCCTTCATGCGCTCCTGCAAGTAGCGGTTGAGGCGTTCGTCCTGCGCCTGGTTGAGACGGTAGCCGGCTGGAATGTCGATGGGATAGGCAGTAGCCTGACCGTGCGTGAAGTACGCGGTGTAGGGCTGCAGCCCCACCTCATGCGTCACGACCCACAGCCCGCGCAGCTGCGCCAGACGGCGGGCAATGGCTTCCGGAAAGGCGATGCCGTTGAAAACCACCAGCCCTTGCGGCTGCTGCTCGTTCAAAAAGCGGGTGAACTCCACCGCCACGTTCCAGGCAGACAGCAGGTACTGGCGGAATAAATACAACGTGCCGGGGTTATTTTCCAGGTGATGGCGGCGCAGCGCCCAGCGCAGCGAAGGCAGTACCAGCTCCCCCAGCGGCAGTCCCTGCCAGGTAAACTCCATTAGCTCCGGCAGCATCAAACCGCGAACGGTGTCATCCAATTCGGTGTCAAGGTTATAGTTAAACCAGTCCACCTGCGATTGCGGATACAAATGCTGTGACTGTTTCACACACACATCGCAGGGCGGCTTTTCGTTGGGATCGTTGCGGTTTGTTCCCAGCTGGCAGCGTGTCATACCGGCATTGCAAACAAAGTGCACCACCGGCGTACCTGTCAAACGCAGCGCCCAGGCTGAAATCAGCGTAAATGCGGCATTCTGGCTCATCCAGGCCAATCGGCTGGAGGCGTTGAAGAACGCCACCGGTCCGCCCAGTAGTTCGTCTGGAGCCTGGCGCTCAACATCCGCTGCCAATCGGGCAATGTGCCGGTTATTTACCGACTGCAGCCAGCGGCGTTGAAGGCCTTTGGAAATGCGCGCAACGATCTGTGTCATGAAAGACTTTAGTTGGTCACCCGCCGCAGTTTCTTCATGGATGAAATTTCACTCTCATACACCTTCTTGATGCCGTCGCCAAGCGACTGCTCGGTGACGCGCACGTACTTGACCAGGCGTTCAAATCCGCCCGGTTCCACCGAAGCGGCCTGGTCGGAGCCCCACATGGCGCGGTCCAGCGTGATGTGGCGCTCAACTAAAGAGGCACCCAGCGCCACCGCCACTGCCGAGGGGACCAGACCGACTTCATGGCCGGAATAGCCGATTGGGCAGGAATATTCTTTGCGCAGCGTCTCGACCATGCGCAGGTTTAATTCCTCCGGATCACAGGGGTAGGCACTGGTGGTGTGACAGATAACCAGGTTGTCCATGTCCAGGTAAGGCACAGCCGAGCGGATCTGGTCGATGGTGGACATGCCGGTGGAGAGGATCACCGGGCGGCCTGTGGCGTGCAATTTTTTTAGCAGGCCGTGGTCGGTCAGCGCCGCCGAGGGGACTTTGTAGGTCACCGGGTTGAAGGCTTCCATGAAGTCCACCGACGGCTCATCCCATACCGAAACAAACCATGTGATGCCGATCTTGCGGGCATAAGTGTCGATTTCGCGGTATTGCTCCAACCCAAACTCCATTTTGCGGCGGTAGTCCAGGTAGGTAATGTAACCCCAGGGAGTCTCGCGCATCACGTTTTGCTGCTCAGGTGGAGTTGCCAGTTCCGGGGTGCGTTTCTGGAATTTAACCGCGTCCACGCCGGCGTGCCGAGCGGCATCCATCAACCTCTTGGCAATTTCAACTTCGCCATTGTGATTGAGTCCAATTTCCGCCACGATATAGGTGGGGTGACCCTCGCCGACCCACTTTTCGCCAATTTTCACTGCTTTAGCCATAAGTTGC
>DATBWK010000024.1:0-8640 GCA_036514835.1 Bellilinea sp. | reverse complement strand
AGCCCCGCGGCACGGGTGGTGGAGATTCACCAGACGAGTATGCAAAACGACGTGGCATCCATGCAGCACATGCCCTCCGTTGAAATTCCCGGCGGCGGCATGCTGAAATTCGAGCCAGGCGGCTATCACCTGATGTTGATCGACCTATCGCAGCCGCTGACAGCCGGTGACGAGATCGAAATAACCCTGGTTTTTGAGAATGCCGGGCGGATAACCATCAAGGCAGTCGTCAATGATTAGGAATTCTTAGATTAATCCTATTCTTCTTGTTTTATCCGCAAAATGGATATAAAATATATAGATTGTAATGTTTAAATGGGGCAAAGTTGTGAGATAAAGTATCCTTTGGGACATGACCATACCTGAAAGGAGAGGGGATTTATCATCGATACGAACACCATCGAGTTTCAGACGTCTTCGCACAAAGCAAAACCGGGTAGATCGATTAACCCTTCATATCGTTAATTACAGAGGATTGAAATGAAACGAATTTTGCTTGCAACTGTGATCGTGCTCTCGCTCGTGGTTAGCTTCTTCGGGACAGCTCAGGCTGTCACGGATGGTGAATTGGATGGCGAAGGTCATCCGTTTGTTGGGCTGATGGTAGCCCAGGATGAAGATGGTACACCGCTCTGGCGCTGCAGCGGCACCTTGATCTCGTCGAGGTTGTTCCTGACTGCCGGTCACTGCACCGAAGCGCCGGCTGCGCACGCTGAGATCTGGTTTGATGCTGATGTAACCAATGCAACTGCGCAGAATTATCCATTCAAAGGTGATGTTGGCGGCGACACCTACACCCACCCGCAATACAACCCCAACGCCTTTTATCTGTTCGACCTTGGCGTAGTGGTTTTGGATAAGCCATTCAAGATGTCACAGTATGGCGTCTTGCCGGGTTTGAATGTACTGGATACGCTTGCCACTCAACGCGGTAAGCAGGATGTGACCTTCACCGCGGTCGGTTACGGCTTGCAAATGTCCTTCCCAGATGCAGCTTCCTGGAAAGAGAACAATGTGCGCATCCGCATGGTGGCGCATCCCAAGTTGGACCAAATCAACGGCGGCCTGGTGGGCGACTTCTCGCTGCTGTTGTCCAATAATGCCAATACCGGCGGCACCTGCTTCGGCGACTCCGGCGGCCCGAACTTCATCGGTACATCGAATACCATCGCTGGCGTGACCTCCTTCGGCTTGAACGGCACCTGCGGCGGCACCGGCGGTGTGTACCGGGTTGACCGCGCCGATGACCTGAACTGGCTGGCGACGTTCTTAGATTAATGTTGCAGGGCTATTTAGGTGACCTACCTCTACCGTTCAGTACTCTAACGGGTCCGGTGGCAGGGATTGCATAACTGGAAAAATATATAGAATGAGGACAGGCTGCCTCAAAGAGGCAGCCTGTCTGTATATTTACCTGCAAAATCGGTTAAAAGGCTATGTTACTCGGTGCAGTGTCCGGGACCGATCAAGCCGTTGTTGTAGTTATCCAAAGTCGTAGCCAGGGCGATGACACTGTTGCGAATTGGCTTGGTGAGAAGGCTATTTGGCGTGTACGACGAGAAGAACAGATGTGCCGCCGCCATGGCGGAGTCAACCGCCGGCGTGGTGCTGGCGCCGTTCAGGATATTAAGCTGGGCGGCGATGTAGGCATGCGCCAGGATGTAGTAAGCACTGCCCTGCGGTGAGGTCCACAAGACCTGGTAATAAGTCTTGCCGCTCAGGTAGAACGTGGTGTCTGCGCCCAAGGGGAGCATCGCCCAGGTGTCATCGTAGGGGGCGGGTCCGTAGGATGAATGTGTCTTCCAGTAGCCTGGGGTCAGGGAGCAACCAGTATCGCAGGCAACAGTGGCATCCACAACCGCATCATCCGAACCGGTTGAGCCTGTATCGTTGGTGACAAAATCCGCAATATTGGTATGTGTATTTTCACCGCACACCAGCACTACAGAAGCATCCGGGTGGGCGCCAAACATTAAGTAGTAGGAGAACGTTTGCGGCGCATCGCCGGCGCACACCGTCCCCAGAACACCCACATTCGTGTCGCTGACATCGATACATTCGTCGATTTCAGTCAGCACCGCACTGGCAAAACTGACGGCGGCAGAGCCAGTAAAGTCAGTAGTGCCATTCAGAGTGTAGGTGCCATCCGAGTTGAAATCGTAATTCTGCAGGGTGGCAGTCGCCGTGTTGAGCCTGTTGCTGGCGTCGGGTAAATCAGCGCTGTAGCTGCAATTGAGGGAGCTGTTGGCACTCAGGAAGCCCGGGAAGGAGAAAGCACCGCAATCAACTGACGCGGCGATGGCGGGTGAAACCACGTCATTGACACTATTCAGTTTTGCAGCAATCGGAGCTGGATTCTGGACGGTAATTGTGCCGGTTACTACCCAGCCGCTGTCTACAGACGAGGCATCAACCACAACCTCGTAATTCACCTGGAACAGCTGACCTTCGGACAGCAGCAGGCTGCTCTGGTCGGCGGATTTGACGATCGTCCAGTTCCAGGTGCGGGTTAGGGCGGTGCTGGCGTTCTTCGTCACGATCAACTCGTAACAGTTCACCTCAACCGAGGCGCTGTCTGATTGGCCGGTTTCGACGATGGTGGCGGTGTTGCCATGGTCGCCTTCATCTGCATCGCAGGTGAAATTGCGGTCATAGGATACGCTGCCATCATCAGAAAAGCTGCCAAGATCGCCTGCAAAGGTGTCACTTACCGTCACAGTATCGTTGACCAGGGTGGTGGGGCTGCCAAATGTCACCGGCACAGTTGCTGATCCGCCGCCAACAGCACCGGAAGTGACCGCGGTAGCGGTATTGGTCCGGTTGGACCCATCTGGCAGAGCTGAACTGTAAGAACATATCAGGTCATCACCAGCCGCCAACTCGTACGGGAAACTGACACCGCAGTTGACGGGGGCATTTATCCCGACGCTGATCACATCTGTAACGCTGGTAATCATCGCGGGGACGGGGGCTGGATTAAGTATGGTGATCGAACCACTCACAGCCCAATCGCTGTCGGTGTACCCGGTTTTGGTAATGTCCACCGTGTAGGTCACGTCGTGCGAATCACCACGGAACATATCGATCACTTCCGGAGTCACTGACTTTTCTATGTCCCACTGGAAGGTGCGGGTGAAGCTGGTGTTGGCGGTCTTACTGACCTGCACTTCGTAATCGTAGCAGAACTCGATATGGCTTAAGCCATACGGATTGCCATTCGATTCGTTAATGGGGGAGTGCAACCCGGTATCGCTGAAGGCTTCAGCTGGCGGATCATATATGTATACATTGGCATTCGGTCCGCCTTTGGCCAGTACCGCATCCATGCCGAGGGTTGAGCTCCAATCGAAATATACGCCATCTGAGACGACTGTGACACTGTTAACCGCATCGATGAAGTAAGTTCCACTATTGGGTGGATCCACTTTAAATCCGAAATCATACCCAAGGGCTACGCAGCTCGGGTTTCCTGCGACAAAGGTGGGCGTCACGCTGGCAGCCGAAGATGGTTTGACGGTAAAGGCCAATAGCATCATCACAACCAGCAGTGCGCTTGTTAGGATTGTCCGCTTGTTCATTATTTCTCCTGTCAACAGTTGTTTAAGGAAATAGGTTGGTTCATTTGTGAAATAGAGATTCAAGCCAATGTGAATTACCGATTAAAAGGCTTTGGTCGCAATTTTCCTCCTTCATGTTGCGGCGATAAGTCTTGTCGGTTAAATAAATAACCGGTCCAAGTTGAATGGGCCGGTTTCGCCACTCGCTCCCCGCAAAGCTGCCTGATAACCAGGCCGGGCGACCAATTCTCATTGGCCTTGCGGATCATCGCTTCCCCTGTTTAATTGTGGCATTTATCTGCCAGGAGTATTAAGATAATCATCATAATAATACTCCTATATTATTTTACGAAAATTGGTCTGGCTTTTCAACTATTGAGGGTACGTATTTAATTGTATACGTAACTACTTGATCCTACTTACGTACCTTTTACTCCTGCACTGATCGGCTTTGAGTGGGGCATGATGCTCATAGCGCTAAATGCCACGTTTACCCGTGAAGATGCAGCCGGGATGGTTGTGATAGAATCGCCGAATGAAATTTGCTGGTTTAGCTCTGTTTATGGTCATTTTGGCAGCCTGTGCGCCGGTGCCGCCTGCGCCGACGACCACTCCAACCAGCCTGCCCAGCGCCACTGCTATCCCAGCGACCGCCACCCTGGCACCCATCAACACACCCACCGTCACCCGCACACCGACCATTACCGCTACCGATACAATCACGTTCACACCGACCATCACCCTCACACCGACCTTTGACTTTCCCAACGTGGTCGTGACCGTCGCCGCGGCCCATTGCCGCTACGGGCCGAACCAGGCTTACCTGCATGCCGCTGACCTGTATGAAGGCGACCGCGGCGAAGTGCGCGAGCGCTGGTACCTGAACGGCTGGCTGCGCGTGCGTTTTGACAAGCTCAGTTACCACTGTTGGGTGGCGCCGGGTGCGGTCGAGGTCACTGGCAGCCTGGATAACGTCATTGTTCTCAACCAGATCGACCTGACCCGCATTGGCACCAATCAATACGGTCCGCCGCAGGGGCTGACCGCCTCGCGCAATGGCGATGAGGTGACCATCAGCTGGAATCAGATGGTGATGACGGAAGACAAGGACCGCGGCTACTTCCTGGACATGTTTGTGTGTCAGAACGGCGGGTATATCTGGTGGCCCGTGTCGTTCCCCAACCAGTACACCACCAGTTACACCGTCACCGATGAAGCCGGCTGCTCGCAGCCTTCGCGCGGGGTGATCTACACCGTCGAGAAGCACGGTTACAGCCAGCCGGAAACAATTCCCTGGCCGTAGAAGGTGTGGTTGTCATGCTGAGCACAGCGAAGCATCTTGTGTTCTATACACTCGATGTTGGGCGAATTTGCGATTTTTGCGTTGATGTAGGGCGAATTCGCGAACTATGCGCCCCCTTGTGGGGTCGATTCGCCCGCGCAAACAGGAATTTTGCGCTACTTATCTCCGGGCCGCTTATATGGCCCAGTCGTGATCACGCATCACATTTTCAATGCGGTCAATGTCAATCTTGGCGTTCTTCATATCCTTTTCAAGTTTTGCGAGGCGGCTGTCCACTCCGCGCGCCGGGGGAGTTGCCGGGGCGCGCGCTGCCTGACCAGTCATGAATCGGTCAAAAAGCGCATCCGAAACAAAATTCAAGTCGGTGGAACGGGGGATACCATCTTTGGTAAAGATTCCTGGCACAATGAACTTGTCACCGGACCACTGCCAGGAGTCGGCGCGTTTCTTGTCGGCCGGCCAGTCCATGGTAAAGAACGGGCTGAAAATCTTGGGCGCCCAGGTAGACAACAGGTCTTCCCAACTGGTGGTGATGGCGCCAGAGGCAAAAGGCCAACTGGCTAACCAGACATTGTAGTCATACATCCAGTCCGTCATTTGCGGCACGAATTGGCTGATCCACGTGGCGCGTGAGTAGATTCCCATCTCAAAGCCGTGCAGCTCCAGCCCGGTGATATGTTCATGGGCTTTCTCATTCAGGACGCCAGACGGGAAGGTCGTCAGCGGGATGTTGTAACGACCTTCCTGCTCCTGGTCGGAGAATATGCAGCGAATCGTCTTTCCTTCGCACAAAACTTTGACGATCTCGATCTGCGCTGTGACGTCCTGATCCGGGCGGAACCACTGGTAGCCGGCACACGGCTTGTCTTTAAAGCCGTCATAGTGTTTTTGGAACAGCGAATCGGCTTCCTTGCCAAAAGCGGTTCGAATGATGAATCCATCGACATGCTGCTTCACCAGATCGTAATCGAACGTCTGGTGGTGCGAAACATCCAGAACCAATTTGTACCCATCCATAATTCCTCCGATGTGCGTCAGCTACAATTAAGGAGCAAATAACTTCGTTGTTATTGCATGTCCTGGACGGTCAAAGCGCCATTTCCAAAACCCTGTTTTAGCGCGGCATTAATAGGATATTGTTTATCATAATACTAATAATTACAAAAGACAACAGGGAAACCGCGTTTGGTAGGGGAGTGGCGGTGCATACCGATCTTTTCGGCAGGCGAGGCTTAAGGGCGTTAATGCGGATGTAGAATCACGATTCTGCCTCGCCGTTACATATGGTAGGTGGACACTAGCGAGGTTAAGGCGATAGGCGTGGGTGGTGTTGTGACACGACTCGAGCGTTCTCAACCCCCGTGTTTTTTGTAGCGCAAACTGTTAGTTTGCGCGGGCAAGCTGTCAGCTTGCCCTACAATGTAACGGCGAGGCAAAATACGCTACCGGGTTGTACAACCAATATTTAAGTCTCACCCAGATCGTCTCGGCAGGCGAGGCTTAATGGCGTTAATGCGGATGTAGAATCACGATTCTTTCTCGCCGTTACGGGTCCGTGTATGGTACGGGAAAATTGTTTCGAACTCGCTAAAACATGCAGCTGAACAGTGTTTGGCCAGGTTGAGCTATTTCCGCCTCACTCCTTGTCAAGAACGGCACCAGAGAAACCCAACATACCTTTGTCGGCGCCGCTTTATCCATACTCTCAAATCAACCACCCAAATGCGACGATTCGCCTGTATAAATCTATGGAAACAAGTAGTAAACTATAACTGTCAATATTTTCCACAGCGCATTATTTTAATTAAATAGCATTAACGGTGCCGGTCCGAGGGGTTCGCATTTGGGCTGTTTTTTTGTTTGCCGGGAGGGAAAAATGTACCGTAAGTTTGTTCGGCCTAGCATGATCGGAGTTGTTTTAGCTGCTGTGCTTCTGGTCCTCACGACCGGATCGGGGGTAAATGCGCACCTGGATTCCAGTGGCATTAGAGAAGATGGGGCACACCCCTCAGAGGAACTACAGTTGCAACCGCTCCCGCCGGTGGAGGGAGGGCCAGGATATTTCACGATTAGCCCTTGGGATTTTACGCCGGAGGTCTGGAGTCAGGGTCGGTCATACTGGCCAGGAATGCTCATCAATTCACATTTTGATTTGGCTTATTTTATTGCGCCGGCTCACTTACCGCACGGCGTAACCGTTTCCAAAATGGTCGCCTATTATTACGACAATGCCGGCCCGGATCTTGATATTACATTTTCCTTCCTGGAATGTACGCTATCCATGGGAGTCTGCAAAGAATTGATCCACAGTCAAACAGCTCATGGGTATGATGAGCCCCGCATAGGCGAATATCTACCGGCGGAAAATGTGGTTATTGACCTGCAGTCGAAGTATTATCTTGTCAAAGTTGGCATCGCCCCTGCTGCTGGATTGGGAGTTACCGGGATTCGCATCGATTACGGTTATCCGGTCAGCCTGCCGGTGATCATGCGCTAGCGGCGGGCGAATTTCCCTGGTTGTTTCACACCGGCATTGAGGTCAAATAAAGCTCAATCCGGTCTATTACTATTTCGAAGATTTAATTATTGACAAATAATATGATATTAGTTATAATTAATGTAATTAGGAATACCGAATGATATTCGGAGAGGTGAACCATAAACGCTATGCAAAATTTGGAAATTTTGACACCAACCGAGCGGCGGCAAAAAAACCGCAATGAAATGACGGATATCATTTTGCAGACAGCCCTAACCATCATGCATGAAGATGGGGTGGGGGCGCTTAACCTGAATGAACTGGCTCGCCGCGTGCACATGCGTCCAAGCTCGTTGTACGTCTATTTTTCAGGGAAAATGGCGATCTACGATGCCCTGTATGTTCTTGGGATTCGAAATTTCTACAGCGCGTTGGAACCACTCTTTATTACCCATACAAACCCTTGGAAAGCACTGCAGGATGTTTTCGAATCCGCATTAGCGTTTTCCGTCCAAAATCCGGAGCAGTTCCAAATCTGTTTCGAGCGTCCGATACCAGGCTTTGAGCCGACCGCTGCCAGCATGGCGGAAACGGACCGGCTTACCAACCAAATCTATTTATTGTTGAATCAAGCTATGCCTGCCAGTCAACCATATTCTCCGGGAGAAATTCCGCCATCGCACGGATTGTTTGTGGCATTGTGGCAGGGGCTTACGACACTGCACATCGCAAATGATCCTGGAGTTCCTGTAGGCAGCGGCAGGTTTGGCAGTCTGATTCCAGCAGCGATCGCGATCTTCAAAGCCGGCTGGAGTCAGGCGTCCAGCACCGGAACACCTCAGAACGGATCCGCCTCTCCGGGTCTATAGAGATGTGATGATGAGCGAAACGCATCCGGTTCACGCTCAGGATCGCTCAGAAATTCGGGCGCAGTGGCATGCCATGCGCAGCGAATACCACCAGCTGGTGTCGTCTATTCCCCTCGCCGATTTGCGTAAGCCGACCCTTGATACCAAATGGTACATAGTTGACATCCTAACGCATATGATTCAATCCCTGGAGCAGATCCCTCATGAAATTTCTGTGGTTAGAAAAGGAAAAAACTACCTGAATCTGCCAATACCGGTCATTGGATGGATTAATTTTGTGATTGTTAAACATCGGGCGGCATCTCAAACCCCTCAAACGTTGATGGCAGCCTATGACCGGGCATTTTCAGCGGCAATCATAGCCTGGGATAGCGTGGCTGAAGACGAATGGGAAAAAGGAGGGCACATTTTTGGAGAAGGTTATTACACACT
>DATBWK010000023.1:0-4783 GCA_036514835.1 Bellilinea sp. | reverse complement strand
CACCGACCGCGATGTTATAGATCTTTCGAGCCACTTCAAGCTTGCGTTCGGCGGTTTTAGCCATACCGGCTTCATCGATCGTCAGCGCAATGACAGCGGCATTGTACTTTTTGGCCAAACCCAGCACCCGGTCAGCCCGGCTGCGCCCGCCTTCCAGGTGGGTCGAATTGATAAGACAGCGGCCCGGGGCAGTTTGCAAGGCGGTTTCCATCACGTCCGGTTCGGTCGAGTCGATCACCAACGGGACACGCATCACCGGCGCCAATTTTTTGATGACCCGTCGCATGGTTTCCGATTCGTCTGCCCGTTCGGTCAATGCCACGCAAATGTCCAGACCATGGGCGCCGGAGTCAAGCTGCTGACGGGCAACTTCCATGACATTGTCGTAGTCCTCCGCCAGGATA
Source organism: Bellilinea sp. (assembly GCA_036514835.1). Taxonomy (GTDB): domain Bacteria; phylum Chloroflexota; class Anaerolineae; order Anaerolineales; family Anaerolineaceae; genus Bellilinea. The sequence continues at coordinate 4,379 of DATBWK010000023.1, read as the reverse complement.
ATTTCCTTGAATTTTTTACTTCCCTGGGTGTTCAGACGTTCGCCAATTAAAAATGGACGCGGCTCCTGCAGCATTGGCTGAGCCTGGATGGAGGAGGCCAGCCGCGGGATTTCAAGATCCGGACGCGGTGGGTTTTGATGCCGTCCGACTTTCTCTACCAGCAGGCGCAGGTGATCGGGCGTGGTGCCGCAGCACCCACCGACTACATTGATATGGTTCTTCTCGACAAATTCAGCCAGCGCAGCGGCAAAGGGTTCGGGCTCGAGCGGGTATACCGCCAGTCCGTCGACGTTCAGCGGCAGGCCGGCGTTGGGAATGCAAGATACCGGCAGCCGGGTTTGCGCGCCGAGGTATTGGATCGGTTCCCTCATGTGCTCAGGGCCGGTGGAGCAGTTCAGCCCAATCACATCGATCGCCAGACCATCCAAAATAGTCTGGACAGCGGTGATGTCGGTGCCAAGCAGCATCCGGCCAGTGGTATCCAGCGTCACCTGTGCCTGAACCGGCAAATAGATACCCGTATCTTCAAAAGCCTGCTGCACGCCCAATATGGCGGCTTTGACTTCCAAAATATCCTGCGAGGTCTCGATCAGGATCAAGTCAACTCCGCCCTGGATCAACCCGACGGCTTGCTCGCGGAAAATATCCGCCAGTTCATCAAAAGCAACGTTGGAAAGCTCGGGATCATCCATTGAAGGCAGCTTGCCGGAAGGGCCGATGGATCCTGCCACAAAACGCGGCTGTTGCGGGGTGGAAAATTCATCTGCCAGCCGCCGTGCCAGCGACGCTGCTGCCCGGTTGATTTCATTGACCTGGTCTTGTAATCCATATTCGCCAAGCGTTAGGCGATTTGAACGGAAAGTGTCGGTTTCAATGGCGTCTACGCCGACCTCGAGGAAGGAGCGGTGCACAGCTTCTACTGCCTGCGGGTGAGTGATCACCAGGTAGTCGTTGCAGCCATTGGTGCGTTCTCCGCCAAAATGCTCGGCAGTCAGATTCATTTTTTGCAAGCTGGTGCCCATGGCGCCGTCAAATATCAAAACGCGCTGATTCAGAGCATCCAAGTATGTTCGGTTGGTGTACTTGCGTTCCATAATGCGCTCCCGATAAACAAAAACCTCTCTGGATACGAGAGGCCAAGGGTCTGTATGGCTGCTCTCATCTTCCAGAATCCCCGCCTGGGCGGGTGATCTGCCGGAATTGGCACCTGCTGACGCGCAGCGGTTGCCGAGGTTTCAACGGGCCGGTCCCTCCACCTCTCTGGATGAGCGCCGGGCGTACGCCCGGTTCAATTGTTGACAAATATTCTACCACAATTGGTCAAGAGTCAAATGGGTTGCCATACACAACCTGTCATCATTCGGTTGGCATCGAACCTGTAATAAAATCCTTTTGCGATATAATTTCTCAATCGAGGTACGCGTGGAAGACCCCAAACTCCCCCCTTTTAAACCGTTTCTGATCGTTGCACTTATTCTCAGCATCACTGGCTTTCTTGGCCTGGCGCTGCTATTCGGTTTTACCGTGCCAACCCTGGGACCGCGCTGGTTGTTCTTTTTCTTCGGCGCCGCGGGCGTCAGCGGCGTGGCGCTGCCTATCGTTTACCTGCTGCACTGGCGCTTCCCCTCTCCCAACCCGGTGACACCCGGAATGCTGGTGCGTCAGGCCATGTGGGGCGGGGTGTACTTCGACCTTTTGGCCTGGTTCCAGCTGGGTCGGGTGCTCAGCCTGCCGCTGGCAGTAGGATTGGCTGCAGGCATCGCGGTGATCGAATTTGCCCTGCGTCTGGCAGAGCGCAGCCGTTTTGCGCCCGGCACCCCCGGCAATGAGTGACCTGCGCCGGCTGCCTTCTATTGAGCGCCTGCTGCAAAACGCTCAGGCAGAGCCCCTATTGGTGGAGTTTGGCCGTCCGCTGACACTCGAAGCAGCCCGCACGGTGCTGGCGGAGATCCGGGCTGCGGCTCAAAACGGTGAAACCATTCCGGGTGACAAAGAAATTCTCACTCGCATTCATAATTGGCTATACGCAATAGTTAACCCCAGCCTGCAGCCGGTGATTAATGCCACCGGCGTCATATTGCATACGAATTTAGGCCGCGCTCCCCTGAGCACGGAAGCGGCGCTGGCAATGCAGCAGGCAGCGGTCAACTATGCTTCGCTGGAATACAACCTGGAAAGCGGTCTGCGCGGCTCGCGCGAAGTGCACGCCGAAGCCCTGCTCACCCGCCTGACTGGCGCGGAAGCCGCCCTGGTGGTCAACAACAATGCCGCGGCGGTGCTGTTGGCGCTCAGTGCGCTGGCAAAACGACGGGCGGTGATTATTTCGCGCACGCAGCTGGTTGAAATCGGCGGCGGATTCCGCGTGCCGGATGTAATGAAGCAATCCGGGGCGCGGCTGGTTGAAGTTGGCGCCACCAACCGGGTGCATTTATCCGACTACTGCAATGCTATCGAAGAAACGTCCCCGGCGCTGGTTTTGCATGCCCATTCCTCCAATTTCAAATTGATCGGGTTCACCAGCGAGCCGACGCTGGCGGAAGTCATCGATGCGGCACACCAAAAAGCGGTACCGTTCCTGGATGATTTGGGATCCGGCGCGCTCCTGGATACCGCGGCTTTTGGGCTGTCCCACGAGCCGACTGTCCAGGAATCACTGGCGGCGGGTGCCGACCTGGTATGTTTCTCCGGCGACAAGCTGCTTGGCGGTCCACAAGCTGGCATTATCGTGGGGAAAAAAGCGCTGGTCCAAAAACTCAAGAAACACCCGCTGGCGCGGGCGGTGCGCGCCGATAAACTGTGTCTGGCAGCCCTGAGCGCCACCCTGCTGCACTACCTAAAAGATGAAGCGCTGGAAAAAATCCCGGTTTGGCAAATGATCAGCGAGCCGGTGGATTCGATTCGGCAGCGGGCAGAGCGCTGGCAGAAAGCCATCGGACGAGGCCAGCTGGTGGATGGTTTGTCTACCGTAGGCGGCGGGAGTTTACCTGAAGAGACGCTGCCGACTACCATCTTTGTGCTGGATCTACCCAAACCAAACGAGCTGCTGGCACGGCTGCGCTGCGGCAATCCGCCCGTAATCGCACGTATCGAAAACAATCGAGCCGCCTTTGATCCGCGCACCGTTTTACCGAACCAGGAAGAAGTGCTGCTCGCACAATTAAAAAATCTATTCCAGGGGTAAATCCCCGGAAACATCCCAACCCAGGAGTTCACCATGAAATCCGACCTCGATGCCTTGATGCACGCCCACAACGTTGATGTTCTGCTGGTCAACGGACCGGCATATTCCAACCCGGCGATGATGTATCTTACCGGCGGCGGGCATATCACACATGCCGAGTTGATCAAGAAACGAGGCGAACAACCGGTCCTATTCTGCGGTCCCATGGAGCGCGAGGAAGCGGCTAAAACCGGGTTGTCGGTGCGTCTGTATTCGGATTATCCGCTGGCTGCACGCCTGAAAGAAGCCAACGGCGACGCAGCTCTGGCTGATGCCCTGCGGCTCAAACAGCAACTGGTCGACCTGGGCGTTACCCAAGGACGGGTGGCGATTTACGGCGTGGTTGAAGCGGGTCCGCTGTTCGCCAACCTGACCCGGGTGGCAAAGATGCTGCCGGAGTTGGAGTTTACCGGCTTCGTTTATGACCCAATCTTCGACGGGGCGATGATGACCAAAGAACCCGCCGAGATCGAGCGGATTCGCAAGGTCGGCAAGATCACCACCGAGGTGGTGGGCCGGGTGGCGGATTATTTGACCGGTCAGCGCGTCAAGAACGAGGTACTGGTTAAGCCGGACGGGCAGCCGGTGACGGTTGGAATGGTCAAGAGCCAGATTGACTTATGGCTGGCAGAACTGGGTGCAGCCAATCCGGAAGCAACCATTTTCGCCATCGGACGCGATGCCGGTGTGCCGCACAGCGCTGGCACGCCGACAGATTTAATGCGTCTGGGGCGATCAATCGTCTTCGATATCTTCCCCTGCGAGGCTGGCGGCGGATATTACTACGATTTCACACGCACCTGGAGCCTGGGCTATGCCACTGACGAGGTGTTGAGCCTGTACGAGCAGGTTCACACTGTGTACAAAGTCCTGGCAGCTGGTCTGAAGGCCGGTCAGCCGTTTATCGAGGTGCAGCAGCGCACCAATGACCTGTTCGAGGCCATGGGGCACAAGACAATGCGCCAGCAGTCCGATGCCACGGAAGGCTATATTCACAGCATCGGGCACGGAGTGGGTCTGAAGGTGCACGAGATGCCATTCTCCGGCCTGGCAGCAGGTCCCGAGGATAAACTGGTGCCGGGATCGGTATTCACGCTTGAACCGGGGTTGTATTACCCCTCGCGCAACATGGGCGTACGCATCGAAGATACCTACGCCA